>NZ_JBFUIC010000001.1:0-105108 GCF_056402075.1 Pseudomonas sp. P4_C3 | reverse complement strand
CCATCGTCTTTATCACCCACGACCTCGACGAGGCCGTGCGCATCGGCAACCGTATCGCGATCCTCAAGGATGGCCGCCTGATCCAGGTCGGCACGCCGAGAGAGATCCTGCACTCGCCTGCGGATGAATATGTCGACCGCTTTGTACAGCGTCGGGCGGCGGTGGTTTAAGAGGTTTGTGCCGGCTGTGCTGGCCTCATCGCGAGCAAGCTCGCTCCCACAGGTTTTGTGAACACCGGGGACCCACTGTGGGAGCGAGCTTGCTCGCGATGAGGCCGGTAAAGCTGCATCAATATTCAGGTTGTAAGCACGAGGTTGAAGATGTCCCAGGCTGAAAAAATCGTTATCACCGAAGCGCAGGTAACCTGGCAGGACGTGGTCGCCGTGGCCCGTCATGGCGCACAGCTTGAGCTGTCGGCGCCGATCTGGGCGCGCATCGAAAACGCGCAGGCCATCGTCCAGCGCATCGTCACCAGCGGCGAACGTGCTTATGGCATCAACACCGGCCTGGGCGCGCTGTGCAACGTCTCGCTGCAGGACGAACAACTCAGCCAGTTGTCGCGTAACACCTTGCTCAGCCACGCTTGCGGCGTGGGTGCAGCGCTGAGCAACGAGCAGACCCGCTCGATCATGTGCGCCGCCGTCGTCAACTACAGCCACGGCAAATCCGGCCTGCACCGTCAGGTCGTCGAAGCGCTGCTGGCACTGCTCAACCGTGGCATCACCCCGCAAGTGCCGTCCCAGGGTTCCGTGGGCTACCTGACCCACATGGCCCACATCGGCATCGCGCTGCTGGGCGTCGGCAATGTCAGCTATCGCGGTCAGATCGTTTCCGCGCAGCAAGCACTGGCCGAGGAAGGCCTGCAACCGGTCAAGCTCGGTGCCAAGGACGGTTTGTGCCTGGTCAACGGCACACCGTGCATGACTGGCCTGAGCTGCCTGGCCATTGCCGATGCTACGCGCCTGCTGGAATGGGCCGACGTGATCAGCGCCATGAGCTTCGAAGCCCAACGCGGGCAAATCGACGCTTTCGACGCCGAGATCATCGCGCTCAAGCCGCACCCGGGTATGCAACAGGTCGGAATCAACCTGCGCGCACTGCTCGACGGCAGCGAAGTGATTGCCCAGAGCAAAGGCATTCGTACGCAAGATGCCCTGAGCATCCGCTCGATTCCGCAGGTGCACGGCGCCGCACGCGATCAACTGGTGCATGCGACCAAACAGATCGAAACCGAACTCAACGGCGCCACCGACAACCCGCTGGTGCTGGGCACCGCAGACAAATACCGCGTGGTGTCTCAGGCCAACCCCCATGGCCAGTCCGTGGCAATGGCGGCGGATCTGCTGGCGATTGCCATGGCGGAAATCGGCTCCATCGCCGAGCGTCGCCTGGACCGTTTGATCAACCCGCACGTCAGCGGCCTGCCGGCCTTTCTGGTGGCCAACCCGGGTGTGAACTCCGGGATGATGATCGTGCAATACGTCGCCGCTTCGCTGTGCGCGGAAAACCGTCAACTGGCGCAACCGGCAGTGTTGGATAACTACGTGACGTCGGGCCTGCAGGAAGATCACCTGAGCCTGGGCACCAACGCCGCGCTGAAGCTGCATCGTGCGCTGGAAAACTGCACGCAAATCCTTGCCATCGAGTATTTGCTGGCCGCCCAGGCGTTCGAATTCCTCAAGGAACAACGCTTCGGCGCAGGCACCGATGCGGCCTGGCGCCTGCTGCGTGAACATGTTCCGGCCTACGATCAGGATCGTTGGTTGGCACCGGACATTGCCGCCGCTGCCAGTGTTTTGAAAGACCCTGTTTTGCTGCAAAAAGTCTTACCGAATTTGAACTGATTTCCCTACAAAACCAGCGTGCCAAGGCGCCACCCCCTCAAAAAGGGGGAAGCGACGGACAACGGACATCTCCGGAGCGTCTGGTTAGTTAATAGCTAACTCTCAAAAGGAGCACAAAATGACTTCTCTAAACCTGATTCCCGGTCAACTGAGCCTGGCCCAACTGCGTGATGTTTATCAGCAGCCGGTAAAAATCACCCTCGACAACAGCGCCTCGGCCCAGATCGAAGCCAGTGTTGCCTGCGTGGAGCAGATCCTCGCCGAGAATCGCACCGCCTACGGCATCAACACCGGTTTCGGCCTGCTGGCGTCGACCCGTATCGCCAGCGAAGACCTGGAAAACCTGCAGCGCTCGCTGGTGCTGTCCCACGCCGCCGGTGTCGGTCAGCCGATCAGCGACGCCCTGGTGCGTTTGATCATGGTGCTCAAGGTCAACAGCCTGAGCCGTGGCTTCTCCGGCATCCGTCGTGTGGTGATCGATGCGCTGATCGCCCTGATCAACGCTGAGGTTTACCCGCATATTCCATTGAAAGGTTCGGTCGGTGCCTCCGGTGACCTGGCGCCTTTGGCGCACATGTCGCTGGTGCTGCTGGGTGAAGGCAAGGCGCGCTACAAAGGCGAGTGGATGGAAGCCACCGAAGCGCTGAAAGTCGCCGGTCTGACTCCGCTGACCCTGGCCGCCAAAGAAGGTTTGGCGCTGCTCAACGGCACTCAAGTCTCCACCGCTTTTGCCCTGCGTGGCCTGTTCGAAGGTGAAGACCTGTTCGCCGGTGCCTTGGCGCTGGGCGGCCTGACCGTTGAAGCGGTGCTGGGTTCGCGCTCGCCGTTCGACGCACGCATCCACGCTGCCCGTGGCCAGAAAGGCCAGATCGACGCCGCGTCCGCTTACCGTGATCTGCTGGGCGAGCGTAGCGAAGTCTCCGACTCCCACGAAAACTGCGAAAAGGTCCAGGATCCATACTCCCTGCGTTGCCAGCCACAAGTCATGGGCGCCTGCCTGACCCAGTTCCGTCAGGCCGCCGAAGTGCTGGCCATCGAAGCCAACGCCGTATCGGACAACCCGTTGGTGTTCGCCGCTGAAGGTGACGTGATATCCGGTGGTAACTTCCACGCCGAGCCGGTGGCCATGGCCGCTGACAACATGGCACTGGCCATCGCTGAAATCGGCTCCCTGAGCGAACGCCGTATCTCGCTGATGATGGACAAGCACATGTCGCAATTGCCGCCGTTCCTGGTGGCCAACGGTGGCGTGAACTCCGGCTTCATGATCGCCCAGGTGACCGCAGCGGCACTGGCCAGCGAGAACAAGGCGTTGTCCCATCCGCATTCGGTGGACAGCCTGCCGACTTCCGCCAACCAGGAAGACCACGTATCGATGGCTCCGGCGGCTGGCAAGCGTCTGTGGGAAATGGCCGAGAACACCCGCGGGATTCTCGCCGTAGAATGGCTGGCGGCGGCTCAGGGTCTGGACCTGCGCAATGGTCTGAAGACCTCGCCAAAACTGGAAAAGGCCCGTGCCATTCTGCGTAACGAAGTGCCTTTCTATGAGAAGGACCGTTTCTTTGCGCCGGATATCAACGCCGCAACCGAGCTGTTGGCCTCGCGTTGCCTGAACGAACTGGTGACGACGAAGCTTTTGCCGAGCCTTTAAGGACCCCTCGCTGGCAAGCCAGCTCCTACAGGGGGGTCGCATGAACCTGTAGGAGCCGGCTTGCCGGCGATTCGATTTTGCGTCGAATAACAATAATTAGGGACGAGAAATGCAACAGCCAGAAAAAGGTTTGAAACGCGGGCTCTCTGCCCGACATATTCGCTTCATGGCACTGGGGTCGGCGATCGGCACCGGGCTGTTTTACGGTTCTGCCTCGGCCATTCAAATGGCCGGGCCTGCGGTATTGCTCGCGTACCTGATCGGTGGCGCGGCGGTGTTCATGGTCATGCGCGCCCTCGGTGAGATGGCGGTGCACAACCCGGTGGCCGGTTCCTTTGGCCAATACGCCAGTACCTATCTTGGGCCGATGGCGGGCTTCATCCTCGGTTGGACCTACGCATTCGAAATGGTCATCGTCGGCATGGCCGATGTCACCGCGTTCGGTATTTACATGGGCTTCTGGTTTCCGGAAGTCGCGCGCTGGATCTGGGTGCTGGGCATCGTCTCGGTGGTCGGCGGCTTGAACCTGTGCAACGTCAAAGTCTTCGGTGAAATGGAGTTCTGGCTGTCGCTGCTCAAGGTCGCGGCCATTGTCGCGATGATCCTGGGTGGCTTCGGCATCATGCTGTTCGGCATCAGCACGGCCCCCGGCGCCCAAGCAACAGATATCAGCAACCTCTGGAGCCATGGCGGTTTCATGCCCAATGGCGTGGGTGGCCTGATCGCCTCGTTCGCGGTGGTGATGTTCGCGTTCGGCGGGATTGAAATCATCGGTGTGACGGCTGGTGAAGCCAAAGACCCGCAGCATGTGCTGCCTCGGGCGATCAATGCCGTGCCGTTGCGCATCCTGCTGTTCTACGTGCTGACCATGTTCGTGCTGATGTCGATCTTTCCATGGCAGCAGATCGGCAGCCAGGGCAGTCCTTTCGTGCAGATTTTCGACAATCTGGGCATCAGCTCGGCGGCGACCATCCTCAATATCGTGGTGATCTCGGCGGCGATCTCGGCCATCAACAGCGATATCTTCGGCGCAGGCCGGATGATGTACGGCCTGGCTCAGCAGGGCCACGCACCCAAGGGCTTCGCGCGTTTGTCGCGCAACGGTGTGCCATGGATGACCGTGGTGGTGATGAGCGCCGCGCTGCTGCTGGGCGTGTTGCTGAACTACCTGATTCCGGAAAACGTGTTTCTGCTGATAGCCTCCATCGCGACCTTTGCCACGGTGTGGGTCTGGTTGATGATTTTGTTCACCCAAGTGGCCATGCGTCGTTCCATGAGCAGTGAACAGGTCGCACAGTTGAAGTTCCCGGTACCGTTCTGGCCCTATGCGCCGATGGCGGCGATTGCCTTCATGCTGTTTATCTTCGGCGTGCTGGGCTATTTCCCGGACACCCAGGCGGCTCTGATCGTCGGCGTGGTATGGATTGTATTGCTGGTGCTTGCCTACCTGACCTGGGTGAAGCCTGCGGCGGGGCAGGCGGCACTGGTAGAGCAGGAACCTTCTTTTTCTCATCGATAACCTAACGGAGGCCACGGATGAAAACTCTCTGGCAACACTGCCACGTCGCAACCATGGCGCAAGGCGTCTACTCGATCATCGAGGACGCGGCCATCGTGACGTCAGGTGCGCTCATTGAGTGGGTCGGCCAGCGCGCTGACCTGCCGGCGGGCGAGTACTCGGTGGTCAACGATTTGCAAGGGGCCTGGGTCACACCGGGCCTGATTGACTGCCATACCCATACGGTGTTCGGCGGTAACCGCAGCGGCGAATTCGAGCAGCGCCTGCAAGGCGTCAGCTACGCGGAAATCGCCGCCAGCGGTGGCGGCATCGCCAGCACCGTGCGCGCTACCCGCGCCGCCAGCGAAGATGAACTGTTCGCCAGCGCCGCCAAACGCCTGAAAAGCCTGATGCGCGATGGCGTCACCAGCATCGAAATCAAGTCCGGCTACGGCCTGGACCTGGCCAACGAGCGCAAGATGCTGCGTGTGGCCCGTCGCCTCGGTGCCGAACTGCCGGTCAGCGTGCGCAGCACCTGTCTGGCGGCTCACGCCTTGCCGCCGGAATACGCCGATCGCGCCGACGACTACATCGATCACATCTGCGCCGATATGCTCCCGGCCTTGGCCGCCGAAGGGCTGGTCGACGCGGTGGATGCCTTCTGTGAATACCTGGCGTTCTCGCCTGCGCAGGTGGAGCGTGTATTCATCACCGCCCAGGAACTGGGCTTGCCAGTGAAGCTGCATGCCGAGCAATTGTCGTCGCTGCACGGCTCGAGCCTGGCGGCGCGTTATCACGCGTTGTCCGCCGATCACCTGGAGTTCATGACCGAGGATGACGCCATTGCCATGGCCAAGTCCGGCACGGTTGCGGTGCTGTTGCCCGGCGCCTATTACTTCCTGCGCGAAACCCAATTGCCGCCGATGGATGCCTTGCGCAAGCACGGCGTGAAAATCGCCATCGCCAGCGACCTCAATCCGGGCACCTCGCCGGCACTGTCGTTGCGCCTGATGCTGAACATGGCTTGCACCTGTTTCCGCATGACCCCGGAAGAAGCCCTGGCGGGCGCGACGATTCACGCCGCCACCGCGCTGGGCATGGCTGAAACCCATGGTTCGCTGGAAGCCGGCAAGGTCGCGGATTTCGTCGCCTGGCAAATTGATCGTCCGGCCGACCTCTGTTACTGGCTGGGCGGCGATCTGGAAAAACGCGTCGTGCGCCACGGCGTCGAATCAAGTCTGTAGGAGATCTGTTGTGGATAAGGTTCTGAACTTCAAACAAGGCCGCGTACCGCTGCTGATCAGCATGCCCCACGCCGGTGTGCGCCTGACTCCGGCAGTCGAGGCCGGGTTGATCCCGCAGGCGAAAAGCCTGCCGGACACCGACTGGCATATCCCGCAGCTGTACGATTTCGCCGCGGAACTGGGCGCCAGCACCCTGGCCGCCGAGTATTCGCGGTTCGTCATCGACCTTAACCGGCCTTCCGACGATAAGCCGCTGTACGTGGGCGCGACCACTGGCCTGTACCCGGCCACGTTGTTCGACGGCGTGCCGTTGTTCCGCGAAGGGCTGGAGCCTTCGAAACAAGAGCGGGCAACTTATCTGGAGCAGATCTGGACGCCGTATCACAGTACCTTGCAGCAGGAACTGGCGCGATTGAAGGCCGAGTTCGGCTACGCGCTGCTGTTCGATGCGCACTCGATCCGCTCGATCATCCCGCACCTGTTCGATGGCAAGTTGCCGGATTTCAACCTTGGTACCTTCAATGGCGCCAGTTGCGATCCACAGCTTGCGGCCCAACTGGAAGCGATTTGCGCCGGGCACCCGGATTACATCCATGTGCTCAACGGGCGCTTCAAGGGCGGGCACATCACCCGCCATTACGGTAATCCGGCCGAGAACATCCATGCGGTGCAACTTGAGCTGGGGCAGTGCACCTACATGGAAGAATTCGAGCCGTTCCGTTATCGCCCGGATCTGGCAGAACCGACGCGGGTGGTGCTCAAGGAGTTGCTGCAAGGCTTGTTGGCCTGGGGTGAAAAACACTACAAGCGCTAACCTGCCGCATAACCTGTGGGAGCGAGCTTGCTCGCGATGGCGGACTGGCAGGCAACATCAATGTTGAATGTCATGGCCTCATCGCGAGCAAGCTCGCTCCCACAGGTTTTCATATGCCTCAATATCTGCTCATGACAGTCGCCACCGTGCAAAACACGGTCGCCACAGTTCGCTTTCACTGCTCGTCTGCTGCGTAATGTTCTGGCCACGGTGCACAAAGACACCGCCCCGACAATAATCCGCTGCCGCACGAGAATGCTCTCTATGACAAGCCCCAAAGGTCTGTTCACCCGCTGTCTCTCAATCTTCTGCGGCACTGCTCTGTTGAGCGCCGGCGTCATGGCCGCGGACGACGCTTCCTGTAAAACCGTGCGCATGGGCGTGGTCAACTGGACCGACGTGATCGCCACCAGCGGAATGGCCGATGTGCTGCTCAACGGTCTCGGCTACGAAAGCAAGCAAACCAGCGCCGTGCAGCAAATCATCTTCGCGGGCATCCGCGACAGGCGCCTGGACATCTTCCTCGGTTACTGGAAACCGGCGATGGATAAAAACATTGCACCCTTCGTGGCTGCCAATCAGGTCAAGGTCATGGACAAACCGAGCCTGGCCGATGCCCAGGCCACCCTCGCGGTCCCGGACTATGTGGCAGCGGCCGGGCTGAAAACCTTCGCCGACATCGCCAGATTCAAGGATCAGCTCGGCGGCAAGATCTACGGCATCGAGCCGGGCAGCGGCGCGAACACCACGATCAAGACCATGATCGAGACCAATCACTTCGGCCTGAAGGATTTCAAACTGATCGAGTCCGGTGAGGCCGGGATGCTGGCCGCCGTTCAGCGCGCCGTGAACCGCAAGGAGTTCGTGGTGTTTGTCGGCTGGACCCCGCACCCAATGAACATCAACATGAAGATCGACTACCTGACCGGCAGCGAAGACGTCTACGGGCCGAATGAAGGCGCCGCGACGGTCTCCAGCGTGACCGCGCCGGATTACGCCCAGCGTTGCCCGAACGTCAATCGCCTGCTGGAGAACCTCACGTTCAGCGCCGCCCAGGAAAGCCAGTTGATGGTGCCGATCATGGAGCGCCAAACGGCTCAGGATGTCGCGAAAAAATGGCTGCGTGACCATCCGGAGGACTTGCAGCGCTGGCTGGCCGGTGTCAGTAGCTTTGATGGCAAGGATGGCGTAGCCACGGTTCAGGCCAGCCTGAAGAACTGACCCCCGTCTGCTCTGTGCAAGACCTGTGGGAGCGAGCTTGCTCGCGATAGCGGTAGGACATTCAGAATTGATGTCGACTGACACGCCGCCATCGCGAGCAAGCTCGCTCCCACAGGGTGGGTCCCACACATTTCCCTGAACGGGCACCCGGCTCATGGCTCAATACCCGCTTTCCAGGCAAATGACAGCATTCGTCGACAAAACCCTGAGTTTCAACAGCACTGACAGCAGTATCACCGGGTTGCGCCAGGCCTACAGCGAGATGTGCCGGGCGTTTACCCCGGCGCGCCCCGCCGGGTTGTCTGTGATTGATTTCGAGTTGGCCGGTGTTGCTGTTCGTTCCTATCAACCACCGGCCAGTGGTGCGTCGTGCATCGTTTACCTGCATGGCGGTGGCTGGGTGGTGGGGGGCCTCGATTCCCACGACTTCATCTGCGCCGAATTGGCATCGACACTCGGTGTACGGGTGATCGCCGTCGATTACCGCCGGGCACCGGAGTATCCGTTTCCCGCTGCGTTCGATGATTGCCTGAAGGTCTGGCGGGCACTGCGCACCGGGGCGTTTCAACTCGATCCGGAGCGCATGCTGGTGGTCGGCGACAGTGCCGGTGGCAATCTTGCGGCGGCGTTGTGCCTGGCGCTGCGCGATGCCGGCGAGTCGCTGCCGTGCGCGCAGGTTCTGATTTATCCGGGGTTGGGCGGCGATCACCGCCTGCCGTCGCGCAGTGAGTGCATCGACGCGCCGTTACTCAGCAGCAGTGACGTCGATTGCTATCACGCGCTTTACCTGCAAGGCGCCCGCCACCCGAACGCCTACGCGATGCCATTGCTCGCCACGGATTTCAGCGGTCTGCCACCGGCATGGATCGCGGTGGCGCAATTCGACCCGTTGCGCGATGACGGCGTGCTGTATGCCGAGCGACTGAAGGCTGCGGGCGTGGCTGCCACGCTGTATGTCGGCGAGGGTTTGATTCATGGCTGTTTGCGGGCCCGAGGGCAGGCGGACGAGGTCGATGCGCTGTACAAAACCTTGTTCGGATATCTGGCGGCGAAACTCTGACTTCGCACGGGCATGCTCATTGACGTAATTCGGGTTTATGATGCCGGACGGCAGAATAATAGAAGTCCCCCCAGGGATGACCTTGACCCCTTACGGAGTGCGCAATGCAGACTTTGTACCCGCAGATCAAACCCCACGCCCGGCACGATCTGGCCGTCGACGAGACTCACACGCTGTATGTCGACGAAAGCGGTTCACCGGAAGGTTTGCCCGTGGTGTTCATCCATGGTGGTCCCGGTGCCGGATGTGATGCCCAGAGTCGTTGCTTCTTCGATCCCAATCTCTATCGCATTGTCACGTTCGATCAGCGTGGTTGCGGTCGCTCCACCCCCCACGCCAGCCTGGAAAACAACACCACCTGGGATCTGGTCGCCGACCTTGAGCGGATTCGCCAGCACCTGGGCATCGACAAATGGGTGCTGTTTGGCGGCTCATGGGGTTCGACCCTGGCGCTGGCCTACGCACAAACCCATCCTGAACGTGTACACGGTCTGATCCTGCGCGGGATCTTTCTCTGCCGTCCGCAGGAAATCGAATGGTTCTACCAGGCCGGCGCCAGCCGCCTGTTCCCCGATTACTGGCAGGACTACATCGCGCCGATCCCTCTGGACGAGCGCGATGACTTGCTTGCCGCGTTCCACAAGCGTCTGGTCGGCAACGACCAGATTGCCCAGATGCACGCGGCCAAGGCCTGGTCCACATGGGAGGGCCGCACCGCGACCCTGCGTCCTAACCCGCTGGTGGTCGATCGCTTCTCCGAGCCACAGCGTGCATTGTCGATTGCCCGCATCGAATGCCACTACTTCAGCAACCACGCCTTCCTGGAGCAGAACCAGTTGATCCGCAACATGGGCAAGATCGCCCATTTGCCCGGTGTGATCATCCATGGTCGCTATGACGTGATCTGCCCGCTGGATAACGCCTGGGAACTGCATCAAGCCTGGCCGAACAGCGAACTGCAGGTCATCCGCGACGCCGGTCATGCCGCTTCCGAGCCGGGCATCACCGACGCGCTGGTGCGCGCCGCCAATCTGATGGCCCGGCGACTGCTTGACCTGCCGCCTGAAGAAGCATGAAGGGCCTGTTGCAACGGGTGCGTGGCGCGCGGGTCGAGGTCGCGGGCGAAGTCGTAGGTGCCGTCGATCAGGGGTTGCTGGTCCTGGTGGCCGTCGAGCCCGACGACACGCGGGCCAGCGCCGACAAACTTCTCAATAAGCTGCTTAACTATCGGGTGTTCAGTGACGCTGAGGGCAAGATGAATCTGTCCTTGGCGGATGTGGGTGGCGGGCTGCTGCTGGTCTCTCAGTTCACTCTGGCTGCCGATACCAAAAGCGGGCTGCGTCCGAGTTTTTCGACCGCGGCCCCTCCGGCGCTGGGCGAGGAGCTATTCGACTATTTATTAAGCAAAGCGAAACAGGTGCATGGCACTGTGGCATCAGGTAGATTCGGCGCGGATATGCAGGTGCACCTGGTCAATGATGGCCCGGTAACCTTCCTGTTACAGGCCTGAAAGCGTTTGAAACAAGTTTTTACGCTCAATTCGACTGAAAACAGGACTTTTTCGCGATAAATACTTTGTTACCCCTGATGCGTTGTAACGCGGCCTACTAGATAATCGCGCGCTACGGGGATCAGCGTTCGTTGGTCCATTTTGACTTAGGTAGAGACTTGTCCGGATCCGATTGGGGAATCATTTCGCCCCAGCGGAGTCGGAACAATGCTCGCCAACTTGGCAAGAGTGGTTTGCAAGGGCGGTTTTTTCATACCGTACACCGAGCAGACCCTTTAACTGGCCGTTGGTTTTTTGATCTGTTTTCGGCGAGGGTTGCTCGTGATTGTTAGTCCCTGTAACGCACCAAAATTGTCTGCCAAACGGCTACGCAGCGCCCTGGTAGCGGGCTCTGCATTGCTCTGCCTGCTCAGCGCCGGCCAGCTTTGGGCATTTAGTCTGGATGATGTATCGGCCAAGGCAAAAGAGCTGGCCGGGCAGAAATACGAAGCGCCGCGCAGTAACCTGCCGAACGAGTTCCGCGACATGAAATTCGCGGACTATCAGAAAATTCGCTTTCTGACGGAAAAAGCCGAGTGGGCTGATCAGAAGACGCCGTTCAAGCTGTCCTTCTATCACCAGGGCATGCATTTCGATACGCCGGTGAAAATCAACGAAATCACCGCGAACAACGTCGAAGAGATCAAATACGACCCGAGTCGCTTCGACTTCGGCGACATGCAGGTCGATCCCAAGGCCACCGAACAACTGGGTTATGCCGGTTTCCGTGTGCTGTACCCGATCAACAAGGCTGATAAGCAAGACGAAATCATGACCATGCTCGGCGCGAGCTACTTCCGCGTCGTCGGCAAGGGTCACGTCTATGGTTTGTCCGCTCGCGGCATGGCACTTGATACCGCATTGCCATCCGGCGAAGAATTCCCGCGTTTCCGCGAGTTCTGGATTCAGCAGCCCAAGCCAGGCGACAAGCACCTGGTGATCTTCGCCCTGCTGGACTCACCTCGTGCCACCGGCGCCTATCGCCTGACCCTGCGTCCGGGCAGCGACACCATCGTCGACGTCAAGGCGCAGATGTTCCTGCGTGACAAGGTCGGCAAACTGGGTATCGCCCCGTTGACCAGCATGTACCTGTTCGGCGCCAACCAGCCGTCGAAGGTACTGAACTACCGTCGCGAACTGCACGACTCCAGCGGTCTGGCGATCCATGCCGGCAACGGCGAGTGGATCTGGCGTCCGCTGAACAACCCGAAACACCTGGCTGTGAGCAACTTCAGCGTGGAAAACCCGCGCGGATTCGGTCTGCTGCAACGTGGCCGCGACTTCAGCCACTACGAAGACCTCGACGATCGTTACGACAAGCGCCCAAGCGCCTGGATCGAGCCGAAGGGTGACTGGGGCAAGGGCACTGTCGACCTGGTCGAGATTCCGACCGCCGACGAAACCAACGACAACATCGTAGCCTTCTGGAATCCGGAAAAATTGCCGGAACCTGGCCAGCCGCTCGATGTCGCTTATCGTATGCACTGGACCATGGATGAAGACTCGATTCACGCACCGGACAGCGCCTGGGTCAAACAGACCCTGCGTTCCACTGGTGACGTCAAACAGTCCAACCTGATTCGTCAGCCGGACGGCAGCGTTGCCTACCTGGTGGACTTCGAAGGCCCATCCCTGGCGGCATTGCCGGCCGATACGGACGTTCGCAGCCAGGTCAGCGTCGGCGACAATGCCGAGCTGGTGGAAAACAGCGTGCGCTATAACCCTGAAACCAAGGGCTGGCGCCTGACCCTGCGGATGAAGATCAAGGACCCGGGCAAGTCCACCGAGATGCGTGCCGCACTGGTACAGAACATCGTGCCGGCGGATCTGGCCAAGACTTCGATTCCAGCGTCGAACTCGTCGGTTGCCAAGGCCGACAAGGTTGCCGCCAAGCAACAAGAGAAAGCGGACAAGGAAGCCAGGCAAGCGGAGGCCAAGCAGGCTGAAGCGAAGCCTGTTGCAGATGCCAAGGACAAGGCCAATAAAGACGCCAAGCAGCCTGCCGCTGCCGACGCGGCCCCAGCCACACCGGAATCGGCCCCGACTGAAGAAGTCCTGACCGAGACCTGGAGCTATCAGTTGCCTGCCGATGAGTAACTCTCAAGTACGGCCAGAAACTCTCTCCGAGTATCTGGCGCATCTGCCGATGACCGACCAGCAGCGCGCGGAACTCGCGGGCTGCCAGTCTTTCAGCGAATTGCACGAACGCCTGTCGTCATCGACGTTCGACGCCCCGACCGAAGCCGCCCAGGCTTCGGTCGGCAAACGCCTGACCCTGAGCACCGCCGAAGAGTTGCAGGACGCGGAAATGCTGGCGCTCGACGCCAACGGCCGGGTTTGCCTCAAGGCGACCCCGCCGATTCGGCGGACCAAGGTCGTGCCGGAGCCGTGGCGCACCAACATTCTGGTGCGTGGCTGGCGTCGGATGACCGGTCGTACCAACCCGCCGGCGCCGCCGAAGGACGAACGTGTCCTGCCGGCGGCGCGCTGGCGTACCGTGGGTTCGATCCGTCGCTACATTCTGTTGCTGCTGATGCTCGGCCAGACCATCGTCGCCGGCTGGTACATGAAAGGCATCATGCCGTACCAGGGCTGGTCGTTCGTCGACCTCAACGAAGTGCTGCACCAACCGCTGCTGCAAACCGCCACGCAAGTGCTGCCGTATGCCTTGCAGACCAGCATCCTGATCCTGTTCGGGATACTGTTCTGCTGGGTATCGGCCGGTTTCTGGACCGCGCTGATGGGCTTCCTCGAATTGCTGACCGGTCACGATAAATACCGTATCTCCGGTAAAAGTGCCGGCAACGAGCCGATTCCAAAGGATGCGCGCACCGCACTGGTGATGCCGATCTGCAACGAAGACGTGCCACGGGTATTCGCCGGCCTGCGGGCGACCTTCGAGTCGGTAGCGGCCACGGGTGACCTGGACCGCTTCGACTTCTTCGTCCTCAGCGACAGTAACGACGCCGATATCTGTGTCGCCGAGCAACAGGCCTGGCTGGACGTCTGCCGTGAAGCCGGGGGCTTCGGCAAGATCTTCTACCGCCGTCGTCGTCGTCGCGTAAAACGTAAAAGCGGCAACCTCGACGACTTCTGCCGTCGCTGGGGCGGTGACTACAAGTACATGGTCGTACTCGACGCCGACTCCGTGATGAGCGGCGAGTGCCTGACCAGTCTGGTGCGCCTGATGGAAGCCACGCCGGACGCCGGGATCATCCAGACCGCGCCACGTGCGTCGGGCATGGACACCCTGTATGCGCGCATGCAGCAGTTCGCCACTCGCGTGTACGGCCCGCTGTTCACCGCCGGCCTGCACTTCTGGCAACTGGGCGAGTCGCACTACTGGGGCCACAACGCGATCATCCGCATGAAGCCGTTCATCGACCACTGCGCCCTGGCGCCGTTGCCGGGTAAAGGCGCGTTCTCCGGCTCGATCCTGTCCCACGACTTCGTTGAAGCCGCGTTGATGCGCCGTGCCGGCTGGGGCGTGTGGATTGCCTACGATCTGCCGGGCAGCTATGAAGAACTGCCGCCAAACCTGCTGGACGAACTCAAGCGTGACCGTCGCTGGTGCCACGGTAACCTGATGAACTTCCGCCTGTTCCTGGTCAAGGGCATGCACCCGGTGCACCGCGCGGTGTTCCTGACCGGCGTGATGTCCTACCTGTCGGCGCCGTTGTGGTTCTTCTTCCTGGTGCTGTCGACCGCGCTGCTGGCGGTCAATACGCTGATGGAGCCGCAGTACTTCCTCGAACCGCGCCAGCTCTATCCGCTGTGGCCACAATGGCACCCGGACAAGGCGATTGCGCTGTTCTCGACCACCATCGTGCTGCTGTTCCTGCCGAAACTGTTGAGCATCATCCTGATCTGGGCCAAGGGTGCGAAAGAGTTCGGCGGCAAGTTCAAGGTGACCCTGTCGATGCTGCTGGAGATGCTGTTCTCCATGCTGCTGGCGCCGGTGCGGATGATCTTCCACACCCGTTTCGTCCTCGCCGCGTTCCTCGGCTGGGCCGCGACCTGGAACTCGCCGCAACGTGACGACGACTCCACGCCGTGGAGCGAAGCGGTCAAGCGCCACGGTCCGCAGACCTTGCTGGGCTTCTTCTGGGCCATGCTGGTGATCTGGCTGAACCCGAGCTTCCTGTGGTGGCTGGTGCCGATCGTCGGCTCGTTGATGCTGTCGATCCCGGTGTCGGTGATCTCCAGCCGTGTCGGCCTGGGTCTGAAGTCCCGTGACGAGAGCCTGTTCCTGATCCCTGAGGAATACAATCCGCCGCAGGCGTTGCTGGCCACCGACCAGTACACCCACGAAAACCGCTGGCATGCGCTGAACGACGGCTTCGTCCGTTCGGTGGTCGATCCACAGCAGAACGCCTTGGCGTGCTCGCTGGCGACCTCCCGTCACCGTCAGGCCGAGCCGATCGAATGGCTGCGGGTCGAGCGGGTGCGACACGCGATGAAGGTTGGACCTGAAGGCCTGACCAACAACGAGCGTGTGCAACTGTTGAGCGACCCGGTGGCCTTGGCTCGCTTGCATGAGCAGGTCTGGAGCGAGGGCCATGCGGAGTGGCTGGGCGCATGGCGCAAATCGGTCAAGGCCGATCCCCACGCGCCGCTGCTGCCGCTCAAACCGATGAGCGAACAGCCTCAGTTGGCATGATGAAAAAAACCCGCGAAAGCGGGTTTTTTTTGGGGGGTTCAAAGTTACACCGCGTCGTTCCAATCGCGAGCAGGCTCGCTCCCACAGGGCCGGCGCCTGGCACAGGCGTTGTGTCTGAGCCGGTCAGTGTGGGAGCGAGCCTGCCCGCGATGGGGTTTCACTCATACCTTGAACCTGCCCACGAGCATCTGCAAATGCGTCCCCAACCGCGCCAGCTCAACGCTGGACGCCGCCGTCTCTTCACTTGCCGCCGACGTTTGATCCGACACATCTCGCACATTGAGCACACTGCGGTTGATCTCTTCGGCCACGGCGCTTTGTTGTTCGGCGGCAGTGGCGATCTGCTGGTTCATCGCCTGAATCGCCGAGACGGTGCGGGTGATGCTTTCCAGTGAGCCGCCGGCGCGGCGGGTCAGTTCGACACTGCTGTCAGTCAGGTTGCGGCTGTTGTCCATGATGGTCGCCACTTGTTGCGTGCCGCTTTGCAGGCCGACGATCAGCTCTTCGATCTCTTCGGTGGACTTCTGGGTGCGCTGGGCCAGGCTGCGGACTTCGTCTGCCACCACGGCAAAACCACGCCCGGCTTCACCGGCGCGGGCGGCTTCAATCGCCGCGTTGAGGGCCAGCAGGTTGGTTTGCTGGGCCACGGATTTGATCACGTCGAGCACGCTGCCGATCTTGTCGCTTTCGCGCTTGAGTTCGCCCATGGCCTCGGTGGAGTGACCGACTTGCGCGGCCAGGCGTTCGATCTGGGCGATGGCTTCACCCACCACTTTGTCGCCCTCGCGGGCCTGCTGGTCGGCGGCGACGGCAGCTTCGGAGGCTTCTTCGGCGTTGCGCGCGACTTCCTGCACGGTGGCGGCCATTTCGTTCATGGCGGTGGCGACCTGATCGGTCTCGACCTTCTGGCTGTTGACCCCGGCGCTGGTCTGCTCGGTGACCGCAGACAGTTCTTCGGCGGCGCTGGCGATCTGCGTGACGCCATCGCTGATGCCGCCAATCAGTTCGCGCAGGCCTTGGGTCATGCTCTGCATGGCGCGCTGCAACTGGCCGAGTTCGTCGCGGCGCTGCGACGTCAGGTTGTGGGTCAGGTCGCCACTGGCGACGCGCTCGGCGACGGCCAGGGTCTGGTTCAATGGAATGATGATCTGCCGGGTGATCGCCCAGGCGGCCAGCAGGCCGAAGGCGATGGCCAGTACAGTGGCGAGGGTCAGCATGTTCTTGGCATGGGCGGCGTCGGTGTCACGCACGACGGTTTGCGAGACGGTGAGTTTCTGACTCATGCCCAACAGGATGTCGCCTTGGGCAGACATGCGTACCAGAGCCTTGGCGCTGGCCACCTGGGAGTCGCGGAACTGGCTGACGGCGGCGCGGTAGGCCTTCAGTGAATCAGTCGCCTGTTGCAGGTTGGCGATGTGTTCTTCAGGCAGTTTGGCCGGCAGGCTCTCGAGGTTCTTCAGGGCGTTGTCGATCGCGTCGAGGGCTGGCTGTTCGGCTTCGCTCTTGCCGCTGTAGGTGTAGCCGCGAACCTGGAAACGCGCCTGCTGGATCAGTTTGCTCAGGTCGATCACGCTATTGAAGGCGGTCACGCTGTCACCTTGCAGCATGGATTTTTCCACTTCGGCGACGCGGGCCACGGCATTGTCGGCGGTGGCGCCGAGTTTGCTGCGGGCGTCTTCACGCTGGGCGCCGGCCTGGGTCATGTCGCTGAAGGCACGGCGGTATTCGGCGACAGCGGCCAGTTGTTGATCGACCATGGCCGTATCAGCCGGTTGCTCGATCAGGCCGCGGGCGGTCTGCAGGCCGCTTTCGAGTTTACCCAACAGCTCGTTGACGGCGCCGGGGCCTTGTTCGCCGCGACGCATCTCGTAATCCAGGCGAGCAATGCGCAGGTCCTTGGTCAGGTCGTTGAGACTGGCGATGAACCCCAGTTTATCGCCACGGCTGGTCACACCGCTCAGGCCACTCCAGCCCGTGAAGGTGATCAGCAGGGTCAGTAACAGCACCAGGCCGAAGCCGATCCCCAGCTTGCGTTTGACGCTGACGTTTCCCAGATTCTCGGCTAGCCATTGGTACATGCTGAAACTCCCCGGACCACATTTTGGTTTTATGGGGGGCGTATCGGCAGGGGAGCCTGAATCAGTAGACACTACTCGATGTACGGACAACTGAGTTTTTCGGGGCAGATGATGAACCTGTGGGAGCGAGCTTGCTCGCGATGACGGTGTATCAGCCACTTCATTGTTGACTGACACGCCGCTATCGCGAGCAAGCTCGCTCCCACAGGGGGTTGTGTCCGGGGATTAGAAAAGGCGTGCCAGCAGCGCGGTCACGGCGGTTTCAACGCGCAAGATGCGCTCGCCCAGTTGCACCGGTTGCAGGCCGGATTTGCCCAGCAGGTCGATCTCGTAGGGAATCCAGCCACCCTCGGGGCCGATGGCCAGGGTCACCGGTTCGCTGAGTGCGCGAGGGCAGGGCGGGTAATTGCCCGGATGCCCCACCAGGCCGAGGGTGCCCTCGGTAATCGCCGGCAAACGGTCTTCGACGAACGGCTTGAAGCGCTTCTCGATGACGACTTGCGGCAGCACGCTGTCCCGGGCCTGTTCGAGGCCGAGGATCAACTGCTCGCGAATCGCCTCGGGCTCCAGGAACGGGGTCTGCCAGAAGCTCTTCTCGACGCGATAGCTGTTGACCAGCACGATCCGCGGCACACCCATGGCCGCCACGGTCTGGAACACCCTGCGCAGCATCTTGGGGCGTGGCAGGGCCAATACCAGGGTCAATGGCAGCTTGGCTGGTGGTGGCTGGTCGAGGGTGACGCGCAATTCCGCTTCGCCGGTGTCCAGGCGCAGCACTTCGGCCGAGCCCATCAGCCCGCCGATCCGCCCGACACGCATGCTGTCGCCCACTTCGCAGCGGTGGACTTCCTGCATGTGGGTCAACCGGCGATCACGCAGGATCACCCGGTCGGCCGCAATGAAATCGGCTTCTTCGAGCAGCAGCAGGTTCACGGTTGAGTCGCTGGCGGCTGGTCGTTGTTGTCGTCAGCCGGCTGGTCGTCCGGGTGCTCGCCACGCTCGCTGATCAGGCTGCCAAACAGGATGCCGATTTCGAACAGCAACCACATCGGCACGGCTAGAAGGGTCTGCGAGAAGATGTCCGGCGGCGTCAGGATCATGCCGACCACGAAGCAGCCGATGACCACGTACGGGCGGATTTTCTTCAGGTATTTGACGTCGACTACGCCGATCCACACCAGCAGCACCACGGCCACCGGGATTTCGAACGCCACGCCAAAAGCGAAGAACAGCGTCATGACGAAATCGAGGTAGCTGGTGATGTCGGTCATCATTTCCACGCCGGCCGGGGTGGCAGCGGCGAAGAACTTGAAGATCAGCGGGAACACCAGGTAGTAGGCGAACGCCATGCCGGCATAGAACAACACGATGCTGGACATCAGCAACGGCACAGCAATGCGTTTTTCATGCTTGTACAGGCCCGGGGCGATGAAACCCCAGATCTGGTGCAGGATCACCGGGATTGCAAGGAACAGCGAGACCATCATCGTCAACTTCAGTGGCGTCAGGAACGGCGACGACACATCGGTGGCAATCATCGTGGCGCCGGCGGGCAGGTACGCGCGCAGTGGCGTCGAGACGAAGGTGTAGATCTGCTGGGTGAAGGCGAACAGCCCGGCAAAAATGATGAAGATCGCCGCTACGCAGCGCAGCAGACGGGTACGCAACTCGGTGAGGTGCGAAACCAGCGGCATGTGCTGGTCGTTTTCAGGGAGATCGCTCATGGGGCTCGCGGCGGCAAAGTGGTGTCGTTAGGCGCCGTCGTTGTCGGCGCAGCGGCTGGAGCAACGGGTTCAACCGGAGTCGCTGCCACAACGGGCGCGGGTTGCGCGGCCGAAACAGCAGGTGCAGGTGCTGTCGCGGCGGCAGCGGCAGGCGCATGAATCGTCTGCTCTCCCACATGCTCCACCGGCGTCGGCTCCTGCTGGGTCGGGGTGAAGATTTTCCGCGCCTCCTGCTCAAGCGACAGGATGTGCTCGTTGTGCAGTTGCCGACGAATCTCGTCGGCACCGATTTCACGTTCAACTTCCTGTTTGATCGCGTTGAAGCTGCGCTTCAGACGCCCGACCCACAGGCCAGCGGTGCGCGCAGCGCCCGGCAAACGCTCGGGGCCCAGCACCAGCAGGGCGACGAGGCCGACGAGCAGCAGTTCAGAGAAGCTGATACCAAACATTAGTCAGTGCTCACACGTCTTTGCGGATCGGCTCTTCGACTTTCTGTGCCTGCACGTCGATGGTGTGCGGCTGGTTCACCGAGGCCTGTGGCTGTACCGGTGGCACCGGTTGGGCCGGGTTCGCATTCGGGTCAGCCGGTTTTTCGTCGTCGTTCATGGCTTTCTTGAAGCCCTTGATCGATTCGCCGACGTCAGTGCCGAGGTTTTTCAGTTTCTTGGTGCCGAACACCAGTACCACGACAACCAGGATGACGATCCAGTGTTTCCAGTCAAAAATGCCCATGCTGCTGCTCCTCTCTAATAGTTATTCAGGCGGACGGGCGCGAGGCTTTCTCGGCGTGTCCGGAGAGACCGAAGCGACGGTCCAGTTCATCGAGTACAGCCTGTGGATGCTGCCCCAATTGGGCGAGCATGACCATGCTGTGGAACCACAAATCGGCGGTTTCGTAGATCACATCGCTGCAGTCGCCGCTGACGGCGGCATCCTTGGCGGCAATGATGGTTTCGACCGACTCTTCGCCGACTTTTTCCAGAATCTTGTTCAAACCCTTGTGATACAGGCTGGCGACATACGAGCTGTCGGCGGCGGCGCCTTTGCGCTCTTCCAGTACTTCGGCCAGACGGGTCAGTGTGTCACTCATGTGTGTGCCCTGCGCAGTAGATGGCGTGCGGATCTTTGAGCACCGGGTCGACCGTTGTCCAGTCGCCGTTTTCAAAAACGCGGTAGAAGCAGCTCTGGCGGCCGGTATGGCAGGCGATGTCGCCGACCTGCTCGACCATCAGGATGATGACGTCGGCGTCGCAGTCCAGACGCATCTCGTGCAGGGTTTGCACATGGCCAGACTCTTCGCCCTTGCGCCACAGCTTGCCACGGGAGCGCGACCAGTAGATTGCGCGGTTCTCGGCAGCGGTCAGTTCCAGTGCTTCGCGGTTCATCCAGGCCATCATCAGGACGCGCCCGGTCTTGTGATCCTGGGCAATCGCCGGCACCAGGCCGTCGGCGTCCCACTTGATCTCGTCCAGCCAGTTTTTCATCTTCGACTCCGACAGCGGGCTCGACACTTCAATAGTCGAGCTCAGGCGTTGAAACAGTGTGCCAGTCGTTCAGCCAACTGGCTATCGGCGCACGACCAGATACAAGCCGACCGCCATCATGATGCCGGCCGGCCAGTAAGCCAACTGGTTCAGCGGGCCGCCAGCAGCAAGGATGGCGCCCCCGGCCAGGTGCGCCGTGCCGAGCAGGCGCAGGAACCAGTCATCGCGGCGTCGGTGCCACGCTGGCGGCGGGTCGTAGGCGTGGGGTTGGGACATGCGTTCGAGCAGGTCGCGGGCCATGTTGGCCAGGTGCGGGATCTGTTCGAACTGGCTGTGCACGTTGCCGAGCAGGGCTTTGGGGCTGACGCGCTCGCGCATCCAGCGTTCGAGGAACGGCTGCGCGGTGTTCCACAGGTCGAGGTCCGGGTACAGCTGGCGGCCCAGGCCTTCGATGTTCAGCAGGGTTTTTTGCAGCAGGACCAACTGCGGCTGCACTTCCATGTTGAAGCGGCGCGCAGTCTGGAACAGGCGCATCAGCACCTGGCCGAAGGAGATATCCTTCAGCGGTTTTTCGAAGATCGGCTCGCACACGGTACGGATCGCTGCTTCGAATTCGTTGAGTTTGGTTTCCGCCGGCACCCAGCCCGAATCGATGTGCAACTGCGCCACGCGACGGTAATCGCGCTTGAAGAAGGCGAACAGGTTGCGCGCCAGGTAATCCTGGTCCTCCGGGGTCAGGCTGCCGACGATGCCGCAGTCGATCGCAATGTACTGCGGGCTCCACGGATTCACGGTGCTGACGAAAATGTTGCCGGGGTGCATGTCGGCGTGGAAGAAGCTGTCACGGAACACCTGGGTGAAGAAAATCTCCACACCACGCTCGGCGAGCATTTTCATGTCCGTGCGCTGGTCGGCCAGGGTCGCCAGATCGGTAACCTGAATACCGTAGATGCGCTCCATCACCAGCACTTTCGGCCGGCACCAGTCCCAATAGACTTGCGGCACGTACAGCAGCGGCGAACCGTCGAAGTTGCGCTTCAACTGGCTGGCGTTGGCCGCCTCGCGCAGCAGGTCGAGTTCGTCGTAGATGGTTTTTTCGTAATCGCTGACCACGTCCACCGGGTGCAGCAGGCGCGCATCGGCCGAGAGTTTTTCGGCGGCGCGAGCGAGGATGAACAGCCACGCCAGGTCTTGGGCGATCACCGGTTTAAGGCCAGGGCGGATCACCTTGACCACCACTTCTTCACCGGTTTTCAGTTGCGCGGCATGCACCTGCGCCACTGAGGCCGAGGCCAGCGGTTCGACGTCGAAACGGCTGAACACGTCGCTGATTTTCTTGCCCAGCTGTTCTTCGATCAGCTTGATCGACACTTGCGAGTCGAACGGCGGAACGCGGTCCTGCAGCTTCATCAGTTCGTCGGCGATGTCTTCGGGCAACAGATCGCGGCGGGTGGACAGGATCTGCCCGAACTTGATGAAAATCGGCCCCAGGTCCTGCAACGCCAGGCGCAAGCGCGCGCCACGGCTGAGGTCCAGGGTCTTGCGCGGGAACCAGCGCCACGGCAGGACATAACGCAGCGCCCGCAGGAACCAGGGCAGTGGCAGGGCGAACAGCAGGTCATCGAGGCGGTAGCGGATCACGACGCGCTGGATGCGCAACAAACGGCGGACGGCAAGCAGCTTCATGCGTTATCGCTTGGGTCGAGGGATCGGGAAAGGCGCTCGAAACGCGCCTCGAGACGTTCCAGATCGAGCTTGATCTGGTCCAGCTCACTGAATCGGGCTTCGGCTTCGCGCTGGCCGACGAGGGTGCGCGATTCTTCTGCCAGGTATTCGCCCAGGTTCTGGCCCAGGCTGGCAAAACCTTGCTGATACCAGCGGGCGCGGCTGCGCAGGTGACCGCCGAGCAGTTGCGTGGCCACCGGCCCCAGCCAGCGCGAGAGTTCGTACTCCCAGTCCAGCTCCAGGTCCTGGAGGATCGCCGCCAGTTCCAGAAGCACGCCGCTGTCGCCGTCGAGTTCGACTTCAGGGGCGTGCAGAACAGAAGTCTTGTCCTTGCTCATGGCCAGTTTCAACAGGCTCGAGGCCGGTGCACGCAARGTGCAGTCGGCGCCGGTTTCCCACTGGGAAGCGAGCATCAGGCCTTCGTCGCTGGGCAGGATGAACAGTTGCAGCGCCGGGCTGCGACAGTCGACGGCAATCACTCTGCCGCTCAAATGCGCCAGCCGCGGCAGCGCCGTGCTGTCGAGACGCAGCACCCGGTTCAGGCCGAGTTCAACGCTGGCGAGCAGGCCGGCGAGCAGCATCAGGGCTTGATGCCGCGGTGCAGGGCAACGATGCCTGCGGTCATGTTGTGGTAGGTCACGCGGTCGAAACCGGCCTCGACCATCATCGACTTCAGGGTTTCCTGGTTCGGGTGCATGCGGATCGATTCGGCCAGGTAGCGATAGCTTTCCGAGTCGTTGGTGATCAGCTTGCCCATCAGCGGCATGAAGGCGAACGAGTAGGCGTCGTAGGCCTTGGACATCAGCGCGTTGGTCGGCTTGGAGAATTCCAGCACCAGCAAACGGCCGCCAGGCTTGAGCACACGCAGCATCGAGCGCAGGGCATCTTCCTTGTGGGTCACGTTGCGCAGGCCGAAGGCGATGGTCACGCAGTCGAAATGGTTGTCCGGGAACGGCAGTTTTTCCGCATCGGCCTGGACGAATTCGACGTTGCCGGCCACACCGAGGTCCAGCAGGCGGTCACGACCGACCTTGAGCATGGATTCGTTGATATCGGCCAACACGACCTGGCCGGTCGGGCCTACCAGATGCGAGAACTTGCGGGTCAGGTCGCCGGTACCGCCGGCGATATCCAGCACGCGGTTGCCGRTGCGCACGCCCGACAGTTCGATCGCGAAACGCTTCCACAGACGGTGCATGCCGCCCGACAGAAGGTCGTTCATCAGGTCATATTTGGCGGCTACCGAGTGGAAAACCTCAGCGACTTTTTCCGCTTTCTGGCTTTCCGGAACGTTTTTGAAGCCGAAGTGAGTGGTGGGTTCGGCATCGCTGCCTTTGCGCTGATCAGTCATATCGCTGTCACCAAAAGAGAATGCGCGACATTCTAATCCCCAAGGCATGCTTTGTCTTGGCAAGGCTGAAGGTAAGATGGGTAACCATCGGGACGTTTTGACGCAGCAGGGGTCAAGATGCCTCGGGAAAGCATCCATAAAGCAGGAGTCATTTGATGGCCCGTATTAGTGTTGAACGTGCCCATGGCCTGGGTAAGGAAGCGGCTCGCGAGAAGGCCGACAAGCTGGCGCAGAAACTTTCCGATCAGTATGGCCTGGAGCCGCAGTGGTCCGGCGATACCCTGAATCTCAAGCGCTCGGGTGTGAAGGGCGCGGTGCATGTCAGTGAAGATTCGATCAAGGTCGACGTGGAACTGGGCCTGATGATGTCGGCCATGAGTGGCATGATCAAAGCGGAAATCGAAAAGGCGCTGGATAAGGTCTTGGTCTGATTTTCTGGCTGAAACGAGATCCCCCTGTGGGAGCGAGCTTGCTCGCGATGACGGAGTGTCAGCCGACATTGATTTCGACTGATCAATCGCTATCGCGAGCAAGCTCGCTCCCACATTTGTTTTGTGGTGCACCTGACCTTTCATGTCATTTGTTAGGGTGCCGTTTCTAATTTTTCTCCCTACTTTGTGCCAGAGCCCGACACTTATCCGGGCAGTTCCTCAAACCTTCTGCGCGTGAGGTGCACCATGGCCAAAGTTATTTTGAAGAAAAAAACCGACCCGTCGACCGGCACGCTGAGCGACGTCAAATCCTATGCCCGCAAGATCTGGCTGGCAGGCCTGGGCGCCTACGCCAAGGTCGGTCAAGAGGGCAGCGAATACTTTCAAGAGTTGATCAAGGCTGGTCAGGTTGTTGAAAAGAAAGGCAAAAAAGTAGTCGCCGAGAAACTGGAAGCGGCCAATGCCGAAATCGATGAAGCCAAGAGTGAAGTCAGCACTTTCAAAGGCCGCGTCGAAGTTCAACTCGAGAAGGTCGAGAAGGCGTTCGACACGCGTGTCGCAAGTGCCTTGAATCGTATCGGCATTCCGTCTAAACATGACGTTGAGACACTCTCTGCTAAGCTCGATGAGCTGACGGCATTGCTCGAACGTGTCGCGCGTAAATCTTAAGGAGAACGGGATGGCTGTTAAAAAGAAAACCGAAAAAGAAGGCAGCTCGTGGATCGGGAAGGTTGAAGATTACTCCCGAAAAATCTGGCTGGCTGGTTTAGGCGTGTACTCGAAGATCGACACTGACGGCAGCAAGCTCTTCGATGCATTGGTTAAGGACGGCGAGAAAGCCGAGAAGCTCACCAAGAGCGCTGTTGGCAAGACAGTCGACGCCGCCAAGGACTCTGCTTCCTCGGCCAAGTCGCGCATCAGCGGCGTGAAAGATCGCGCACTGGGCAAATGGGATGAGCTGGAAGGCGCCTTTGACAAGCGTCTGAACAGCGCCATTTCGCGTCTGGGCGTACCGAGCCGCAACGAAGTGAAGGCACTGCACAGCAAGGTCGAAACACTGACCAAGCAAATCGAAAAACTGACCGGTGCCAAGGTTGCGCCTGTTGCGGCGAAAACCGCGGCGGCCAAACCTGCTGCCAAGCCGGCCGCCAAAACCGCAGCCAAGCCACTGGCAAAAGCAGCGGCCAAGCCTGCTGCTAAAACCGCGGCAGCCAAACCTGCAGCGGCCAAGCCAGCAGCCAAACCAGCCGCTAAACCGGCTGCCAAGCCTGCAGCAAAACCAGCTGCTGCCAAGCCAGCGGCCAAACCCGCTGCGGCGAGAAAACCTGCAGTGAAAAAGCCGGCAGCTCCAAAAGCCGCCGCGCCAAAACCAGCAGTGGCAGCTGCCAAACCGGCAACGCCGGCAGCTCTGGTCAGCGCATCGAACTCCGCTGCCGCGCCAACCCCTGCTGTCACCCCGACTACCGCGCCAGCTCCATCGACGCCAACCAGTCAATCCTGATTCTCAGGGCTCTAGAAAACGCCCGGCCTGTGAAGGTCGGGCGTTTTTGTTTGTGCGCGAATCTCTGAGCGACACAAGCCCACTGTGGGAGCGAGCTTGCTCGCGATGAGGCCACCACATTCAACATTGATGTTGGCTGGTCCACCGCCATCGCGAGCAAGCTCGCTCCCACAGGGGTTCAATGTGCTCAGGGTTACTCGTGCTCTTCCAGGTACTCCATCGCCATCTGCTCAGTCGCGACCTTGATCGGTGGCAGCAAGTGTGGCGCCACCAGCATCATGATCTGGTAAACCACCAGCCGCACCTCGCCTTCGCGATCGAGAATCCGCTGGTAATCCAGTGAGAACAGCAGCGTCAGGGTGATCTGCTCCACCAATTGCCCCAGTGCCTGGGTATCGCTGACCAGCAGTCCTTGTGCCTTCAGTCGCGCCAGCAACGACGCCAGTGTGCGCTTGAGTGCATTGAGCAGGTTGCGAATGCCCTTGGCCAGTTTCGGCAGGCGTCCGGCGAGGTTCGACAGGTCCTGGAAGAGAAACCGGTAGTGGGACAGGCGTTCGACGATCAGGTGTAGGAACAGCCAGTAGTCTTCCGGTGCCAGTTCGACATCGGCCGGTGGGTCGAGCAAGGGGGTCAATTCGCCCTGAAAGCGCTCGAACAGCCCGAGAATCAACGGTTCCTTGCCGTGGAAGTGGTAGTAGAGGTTGCCCGGGCTGATGCCCATTTCATTGGCAACTTCCATGGTGGAGACATTCGGTTCGCCCTTTTGATTGAACAACTGCAGGGCACATTCGAGGATCCGGTCGCGGGTTTTCATCCAGTCTTCTTAATGATCGGGTCTTGCCACGGCCGGCAGAGGCCGTGGCGCGTTGAACGTCAGCGCACGCGCACATAAGTACCGGGTGCTGCCTCCATCGGTGGATAGTTCTGGTTGCCGAGCGCCATGTGGGTTTCCTTCTGCGCGCCGGAACGTTCCTGAATCCAGCTCAGCCATTGGGTCCACCAACTGCCGTCGACATGCTTGGCGTCGTAGTACCAGGCGCGGGGATCGCTGCTCAGTTTGCCGTTCTCGACGTAGTTGGCTTTCGGGTTGCTCGGCGGGTTGAGGATGCTCTGCACATGTCCGCTGTTGGACAGCACGAAGCGCCGCTCGCCACCCAGCAACAGCGTTGAGCGATACACCGCATCCCACGGTGTGATGTGATCGTTGATGCCAGCGACGCTGAAGCTGTCGACGGTGACCTTCTGCAAATCGATCGGCGTGCCACACACTTCCAGCCCGCCCGGGTGGGTCAGCGGGTTGTGCTTGAAGAAGTCCAGCAGGTCGCCATGCAGGGCGGCCGGCAAACGCGTGTTGTCGTTGTTCCAGTAGAGGATGTCGAACGCCGGTGGCTCCTTGCCCAGCAGGTAGTTGTTGACGAAGTAGCTCCAGATCAAATCATTGGGGCGCATCCAGGCGAAGACCTTGGCCATGTCGCGGCCGTCCAGCACACCTTTCTGATAGGAGCGGCGCTTGGCTGCCTCCAGAGTCTGTTCGTCGGCGAACAGCGAAACGGGGCTGTCCAGCTGGCTGTCGAGCAGGCTCACCAGATAGGTCGCGCTGGACACCCTGCGCAGCTGCCGCTTGGCCTGCAAGTGACCTTGCAACGCGGCAATGGTCAGCCCGCCGGCGCAGGCGCCCATCAGGTTGACCTCGCGTGCGCCGGTGATCGCCCGGCAGACATTCAAGGCCTCTTCCACGGCTTCCACGTAGGTCGAGAGCCCCCATTCGCGGTGACGCACATCCGGATTGCGCCAACTGATCATGAAGGTTTGCAGGCCGTTTTTGAGGGCGTACTGGACGAAGCTGTTGTGCGGGCTCAGGTCGAAAATGTAGTACTTGTTGATTTGCGGCGGTACTACCAGCAGGGGCTTGGAATACTGCTTTTCGCTCATCGGCTTGTACTGGATCAGCTCCAGCAGCTCGTTGCGAAACACCACGGCACCGGTGGTGGTGGCGACCGTCTTGCCAACCTCGAACGCTTGCTTGGTGACTTGCCGTGGCAGGCCATCGTTGTGCAGCAGATCGTCCACCAAATGACTGATGCCACGCACCAGGCTGTTACCGCCGGAATTGAAGAGCTCCTTGACCGCCAGTGGATTGAGCAGGGTGTTGGAGGGCGATACGGCGTCGTTGAGCAGGGCGAAAGCGAAGTGGGCGCGGGCGCGGTCGTCCGGGCTCATGTTGCTCTCGTCGATCCAGCTCTTGACCTGTTTCTGCCAGCTCAAATAGGCCTGCAGGCTGCGGCGATAAAATGGGTTGAGGCTCCACGCCGGGTCGGCGAAGCGAGCGTCCTGCGGGTTGGTCGGGTGCAGGGTTTCACCCAGCAGCACACGGCCAAGCTGACCACCGAGCTTGAGGGCATGTCGGGCGCTGTGCACCGGATTGCGCAAGCCATGGGCGGCCACCCTGCGCAGGGTCGACAACAGATCCCGGCCGCGCAGGCCGGTAATCGCACTCTGTGCATTGATGAACGCGGCGGGAGTCGGTAGGGAATCCCTCGCTGGTTTCTCGCGCATGAGTCAACACTCCTTCGTCTTCAGGCCAAAAACAAATACACCGAACCAGAACACCATAGACGCTGTAACGGGTTGTTGCGCGGTGTGGCGTCCTGCCGACCGCTGAGGCAGTGGTTTAGCCGCCCAATGGCGCCGGACGCGGATGCATCACCGCGCGCTGGCGCTCCTCTTCCAGGAATTTCATGATGATCGGGGCCACCGCTTCGGCCCGGGTAATCAGGAACAAATGCCCGTCATCGATGATGTGCAGCTGGGCGTTGGGAATCCGCCAGGCCAGCAAGCGCATGTTGACCAACGGGATCAGTGGGTCATCGTCGCCGGCCAGTACCAGGGTCGGTTGGCGGATCTTGTGCAACCAGTGAATGCTGGTCCAGCCGAGGCCGGCGAACAGCTGCCAGTAGTAACCGAGCTTGCCCGCCGAACGCACCTTGGCCGCATGGCTCGCGGCCAGCGTCGGGTCGCGACGGAACGCGCCGCCGTAGATCATCGGCGCAATGCGGATCACGTGGGATGGCTGGATGTAACGTCGAGGGCTGGCCATCATCCACAGCACTTTCGGCTTGCCCGGCACCATCACCGCACCCGCCGCCGTCGCCGCCAGTACGAGTTTCTTGCAGCGCTCCGGATAGTCGTAGGCGAATTGTTGGGCCAGGGCGCCACCCCAGGACACGCCGATGACGTTGACCTGCCCGTAGTCGAGATAGTCGAGCATCCGCGCCGTGAGTTTCGCCAGCCCCGGAAAACGATACGGCCGGTTCGGCGTCGACGAACCACCGACACCGGGTACGTCGAAGGCGATGACTTCCAGGTCCGGATCCAGCGCCGCGATGAACGGGAACACCAGCTCCAGGTTGGCGCCGATACCGTTGAAAATCAGCAGGGGCGTCAAGTGAGGCTTGCCGGGGCGTACCGCCGTGCGGAGCGTCTGGCCATCCAGATCGACGGTACGGAATATGAAGGGTTGCGGCATGCTTCTGGCCCTGTGGGTCGCTTTCTTGAATTCTTCCCTGATCCCCTGTAGGAGCGAGCTTGCTCGCGAAAAACGTGAGGGCAACGCGTTATCCAAGCAGCACGCGTTATCGTTAACGTCCATCGCGAGCAAGCTCGCTCCTACAGGGGCGGGGTGTATCAGTTACCGCTCATGCACATAGGTGCCTGGCGCCGCTTCACCCGCTGGATAGGCCTTGTTGCCCAGTTTCAGCGGAGCCTTTTTCAGGTTGCCCGAACGCTGCGCCTGCCATGCCTGCCAGTGCAGCCACCAGGAGTCGGCATGCTTGGTCGACTCTTCCTGCCAGTCATCGGCATTGGTGGGCATTTCGGTGCTGGTCATGTAACGCGATTTCGGATTGCCCGGCGGGTTCAGAATGCTCTGGATGTGCCCGCTGCTGGACAGCACGAATTCAACATTGCCGCCGAACAGTTGCGCCGACTTGTAGCAGGAACGCCACGGGGTGATGTGGTCGTTGGTGCCAGCCAGCGAGAAGATGTCGGCGGTGACTTTCTTCAGGTCGATCGGCGTGCCGCACACTTCCAGTGCATCGGCACGGGTCAACGGGTTACTTTTGAACATCTCGATCAGGTCGCCGTGGAACGCGGCGGGTAATCGGGTGGTGTCGTTGTTCCAGAACAGAATGTCGAACACCGGCGGTTCATTGCCCAACAGGTAGTTGTTGACCCAGTAGTTCCAGATCAGGTCGTTGGGGCGCATCCAGGCGAAGATTTTCGCCATGTCGCGGCCTTCGAGGACGCCGGCCTGGTAGGAGTGGCGCTTGGCAGCTTCGAGGGTTTTCTCGTCGACGAACAGGGCCACGTCGCTGTCCAGGGTGGTGTCGAGCACGCTGACCAGCAGGGTCAGGGCATTGACCTTGTTCTCGCCGATTGCCGCGTAGTGGCCCAGCAGTGCGGTGCAGGTGATGCCACCAGAGCAGGCGCCGAGCATGTTCACGTCTTTGCTGCCGGTAATGGCGGTGACCACATCGACCGCTTCCTTGAGCGCTTCGATATAGGTCGACAGGCCCCACTCACGCTGCTCCTTGGTCGGGTTGCGCCAGCTGACGATGAAGGTCTGCACGTTGTTGCGCAGGCAGAACCGCGCCAGGCTCTTGTCCGGGCTCAGGTCGAACACGTAGAACTTGTTGATCTGCGGCGGTACCACCAGCAGTGGGCGTTCATGCACCTGCTCGGTGATCGGCTTGTACTGGATCAGCTCCAGCACGTCGTTGCGAAAGACCACCGCACCCTCGGTCACGCCAAGGGTCTTGCCGACCTCGAAGGCGCCCATGTTGACCTGGCTCGGCATGCCGCCGTTGTGCACCAGGTCCTTGGCCAGGTGCGAGAGACCATCGAGCAGGCTTTTACCGCCGGTTTCGAAGAAGCGCTTGACCGCCGCGGGGTTGGCCGCCGTGTTGGTCGGCGCGAAAGCTTCGGTCATGAGGTTGATCACGAAGTGCCCGCGACTGACATCCTTGGCTGGCAGGTTACTGTCGTCGATCCAGTCGTGGAGTTCCTTGCGCCACGCCAGGTAGGTTTGCAGATAACGTTTGTAGAGCGGGTTCTGGCTCCAGGCCGGATCCGCGAAGCGACGGTCATCGCTGGTCGGTTGCAGCTCGGATTTGCCGAACAGTACGTTCTTGAGTTCAAGGCCGAAATGCGCAACATGCTTCGCGCTGTGCACTGGTTGCCTGATGGCCTGCCTGAGTACCATGCGAGCAGATGCCAGTAGATCCTTTCCACGCAGCCCAACGACAGGATTCAGCCCCAAGGTGTTTTCCGAGGCCTGATACTTCAAGTCATCGTTATTCTGTTTACTCATCTACGACGCTCCATTGTCCTGAGACGAGTACCGGGTCCTGCTGTGTAGTCACACAGCCAATGCCAGGTACTACTGCTCGGGGTGACCGTTAATACTGCATTGCTGCTTTTTTAATGCAGAGAGCACTGCAGGGAACTTGCCAGTTCCATTGGTTACCCGAGTTTAATTTTTTTCGCAAGCAGGCCAGTCGGTGGCCCTGAAGCGGAGCATTCAAACAGATGAAATTAGAAAATGCCCTCTAAAGAGCAAGAGGCTCGGATTAGAGCATCAGCTTGACGACGGATTCGTTCGGGTCGCGGGTTTTTCCGGCGGCTTTGAGCTCGGCCAGATAATCTTCCCAGAGTGCGTCATAACGTCGCCCCAGCTCGTAGAGGTATTCCCAGGTGAACAGGCCACTGTCGTGACCGTCATCGAAGGTCAGTTTCAGTGCGTACTGACCGGCCGGTTCTACCTTGGTCAGGCCGACGTTGATCTTGCCAAATTGCAGGATGGGTTTGCCGTGGCCCTGGACCTCGGCGGAAGGCGAGTGCACGCGCAGGAACTCGGCGGGCAGGGTGTATTCCTCGCCGGACGCGTATTTGAGCGTCAGGGTTTTCGAGGCTTTGTGCAGCTTGATGTCGGTGGGGAGTTGGGTCATGGCGGGTCGTCCGTCTATGTGGAACGTTCTGTAGGAGCTGCCGCAGGCTGCGATCTWTTGATCTKGYTTYWAAAACMAGATCAAWAGATCGCAGCCTGCGGCAGCTCCTACAAGTGTTTCGTTCTCACAGGAGAGTAGGTGACCTACAGGATATAACGGGACAGGTCTTCGTTCTGCGCCAATTCGCCCAAGTGGCTGTTGACGTAGTCGGCGTCGATCTGGATCACCTTGCCGTCATGGACGCTGGCCAGGTCGCCGGCGCTGAACGACACCTCTTCGAGCAGGCGCTCGAGCAGGGTGTGCAGTCGACGGGCACCGATGTTTTCGGTTTTCTCGTTGACCTGCCAGGCGATCTCCGCGATGCGCTTGATGCCGCTCGGCTGGAACTCGATGTCCAGGCCTTCGGTTTTCAGCAGTGCGCAATATTGCTCGGTGAGCGAGGCGTGCGGTTCGCTGAGGATGCGCTCGAAATCTTCCGGGCTCAGGGCCTTGAGTTCAACACGAATCGGCAGACGACCTTGCAGTTCTGGCACCAGGTCGCTTGGCTTGCTCAGGTGGAACGCACCGGAAGCAATGAACAGGATGTGGTCGGTCTTGACCATGCCCAGCTTGGTGTTGACGGTGCAGCCTTCGATCAGCGGCAGCAAGTCACGCTGCACGCCTTCGCGGGACACATCGACGCCGCCGGAATTGCCACGCTTGGCGACCTTGTCGATTTCGTCGATGAACACGATGCCGTGCTGCTCGACCGCTTCCAGGGCCTTGGCCTTCAACTCTTCATCGTTGACCAGGCGGCTGGCTTCTTCGTCGCGAACCAGCTTGAGCGCTTCCTTGACCTTGAGCTTGCGGCTCTTGCGCTTGCCCTTGCCCATGTTGGCGAACAGGCTTTGCAGCTGGTTGGTCATTTCTTCCATGCCCGGTGGCGCGGAGATATCGACGCCGGCCATTTCGGCGACTTCGATTTCGATCTCCTTGTCGTCCAGCTGACCTTCGCGCAGGCGCTTGCGGAACAGCTGGCGGGTGTTGGAGTCGGCAGTCGGGGCGTCGTCGCTGCTGAAACCCATGCGTGCCGGTGGCAGCAGTGCGTCGAGGATGCGCTCTTCTGCAGCGTCTTCGGCGCGGTGGCGAACCTTGACGATTTCCTGCTCGCGCAGCAGCTTGATCGCGGCATCGGCCAGGTCACGAATGATCGATTCGACGTCGCGGCCGACATAGCCGACTTCGGTGAACTTGGTCGCTTCGACCTTGATGAACGGTGCGTTGGCCAGTTTCGCCAGGCGACGGGCGATCTCGGTTTTACCGACACCGGTCGGGCCGATCATCAGGATGTTCTTTGGCGTGACTTCAACGCGCAGCTCTTCAGGCAGCTGCATGCGGCGCCAGCGGTTGCGCAGGGCAATGGCGACGGCGCGCTTGGCATCGTCCTGGCCGATGATGTGGCGGTTGAGTTCGTGGACGATTTCACGGGGAGTCATGGACATAGTATTTAGCGGACCTCAAGCAAGAATGAGCCGTGGCGCGAAGGCCAACACGGGCTTACTCGGCGCAGTCCTGCTCCTCAATGGTCTGGGTGTGATTGGTGAATACGCAGATGTCGGCGGCGATGCCGAGGGCGGTTTCGACGATTTCCCGGGCCGACAGATCGGTTTTCTTCAGCAGCGCACTGGCAGCGGCCTGGGCGTAACCGCCGCCGGAACCCATGGCGATCAGGCCTTCTTCGGGTTCAACTACATCGCCGTTGCCGGTGATGATCAGGGAGGCGTCTTTGTTGGCGACCGCGAGCATGGCTTCGAGGCGGCTCAGGGAGCGGTCGGTGCGCCATTCTTTGGCGAGTTCGACGGCGGCGCGCACCAGGTGACCCTGGTGTTTTTCAAGCTGGCCTTCGAAGCGTTCGAAGAGGGTAAAGGCGTCAGCGGTGGCACCGGCAAAACCGGCGATGACCTGGCCGTGGTACAGGCGGCGAACTTTTTTCGCGTTGCCTTTCATCACGGTATTACCAAGGGAAACCTGGCCGTCGCCGCCCATGACGACTTTGCCGTGGCGGCGAACTGAAACGATGGTGGTCAAGGGAAGAGTCTCCACGCTGCGGGGCGAAAATGCCTTATGCCCATTCATATGGGGGTGCTGGAGTGGATTTCAACTGTGGGGCGAGACGAGGGACGAATGGTGCGAATCGAGTTCTGGATATAGTGCCCTTTCAGGCGCATTCGCTGGCAAGCCAGCTCCTACAGGGTTTGTCGAATATTCTGTAGGAGCTGGCTTGCCAGCGAAGAACGATGACGCAGTGGCCCTGACGGGATCAGCGGCTCTGGCGTTGTTGTAACAACAAATTGCTGAAACCGGCACCGGCCAGTTGTTTCTGCGCAGTGGTCAGTTGTTCGCGGTTGCTGAACGGACCGACCAGAACCCGATACCAGGTTTCGTCCTTCACCGTGCCGGACTCAACCGCCACGGCCTGGCCCAGCAGAATGATCTGCGCCCGCACCTTGTCCGCATCAGTCTCTTTGCGGAACGAGCCAGCCTGCAGGAAAAACTTCGTCACAGGCGCAGCCTTGACCGGTGGCGCAGGTGGCGGAGTAATCCCGGCCAAAGCTGCCTGGGCGCGGGCGGTATCGATCTTCGCCGCTTCGGCCGGGGTGACCGGCGTGGTCGGGATGGCCGGTACTTGCGGCGTCGGCAGGGTTTTTTCCGGCACGGCATCCGGCGGCACGATGACTTCCGATTCCGGCAGCAAGGTGTAGAAGTCGTACTTCGGCTTCACCGGCTGCGTCGGGCTCGGCGGGGTCTTGTTGGCCTCGGCGATCTTGCTGGCTTTCTGCTGTTGCTGTTGTTCGACCTTTTCACGCTTGACCGTGTCGCTGCCCTTGCCCGGTTCCAGCTTCATCAGAAATACGATGAAGGCGCCGACCGTCAGGCCGATGGCCATCCACAACCAACCCGGGATCGGTTGCTTTGCAGGAGCCTGGTAACGGCTGGCACCACGCTTGGGTGCAGGTTTTTTCTTGGCAGCCAACTTACATACGCTCCAGAGTTTCCAGGCCCAAGAGTTCCAGGCCTTGCTTGAGGGTGCGTCCGGTCAGCGCGGCGAGGCGCAGGCGGCTCTGCATTTGTGCCGGGGTATCGGCGGCGAGGATCGGGCAGTTCTCGTAGAAGCTGGAGAACAGGCCGGCGACGTCGTACAGATAGGTGCAGAGGATGTGCGGGGTGCCTTTTTCGGACACGTTGTTCAGAATTTCACCGAATTGCGCGAGTTTCGCCGCCAGTTCGTGTTCGTGCGCCGCTTCCAGAACGATCTGGCCGTCGACTTCGCTGAAGTCCTTGCCGAGTTTGCGGAACACGCCGGCCACACGGGTGTAGGCGTACAGCAGGTACGGCGCGGTGTTGCCTTCGAAGTTGAGCATCAGGTCGAAGTTGAAGCTGTAGTCACTGGTGCGGTGCTTGGACAGGTCGGCGTATTTCACTGCGCCGATGCCCACGACCTTGGCGATGTTGCGCAACTCGGCTTCGGCAAGTGTAGGGTTCTTGTCCTTGACCAGGGTGTAGGCGCGTTCCTGGGCTTCGGTCAGCAGGTCGATCAGCTTCACGGTGCCGCCATCACGGGTCTTGAACGGACGGCCGTCAGCGCCGTTCATGGTGCCGAAGCCCATGTGTTCCATTTCCATCGGATGGGTCACGAAACCGGCCTTGTGCGCCACGGCGAACACTTGCTGGAAGTGCAGGGCCTGACGCTGGTCGACGAAGTACAGCGCACGATCGGCCTTGAGCTTGCCGCTGCGGTAGCGCACGGCCGCCAGGTCGGTGGTGGCGTAGAGGTAGCCGCCGTCAGCCTTGACGATGATCACCGGCAGCGGGTCGCCATCGGCGTTCTTGAACTCGTCGAGGAACACGCACTGGGCGCCGTTGCTCTCGACCAGCATGCCTGCCGCCTTCAAATCATTGACCACGTTGATCAGGTCGTCGTTGTAGGCGCTTTCGCCCATTACGTCGGCCATGGTCAGTTTGACGTTAAGCAGTTCGTAGATCTTCTGGCAGTGGGACAGCGAGATGTCCTTGAACTTGGTCCACAACGCCAGGCAGTCAGCATCGCCGGCCTGCAACTTGACCACCAGGCCACGGGCGCGGTCGGCGAACTCTGCGGATTCGTCGAAGCGTTGCTTGGCGGCGCGGTAGAAGTTTTCCAGGTCCGACAGCTCGTCGCTGGTGATCGGGTTTTCCTGCAGATACGCCATCAGCATGCCGAACTGGGTGCCCCAGTCGCCGACGTGGTTCTGACGGATCACGGTGTCGCCGAGGAATTCCAGCACGCGGGCCACGCCGTCGCCGATGATGGTCGAGCGCAGGTGGCCGACGTGCATCTCTTTGGCCAGGTTCGGTGCCGACAGGTCGACCACGGTGCGCTGCACCGGGCCGGCCTTGCGCACGCCGATGTGGGCATCGGCCAGGGCAGCGTCCAGGCGGGTCGCCAGGGCGTCGGTGTTCTGGAAGAAGTTCAGGAAGCCTGGACCTGCGATTTCGGTCTTGGCGACATTTTCGTCAGCCGGCAGCGCGGCGATGATTTTTTCCGCCAGATCGCGGGGCTTCATGCCGGCCGGCTTGGCCAGCATCATGGCGATGTTGCTGGCGAAGTCGCCGTTCTTCTTGTCGCGGGAGTTTTCCACCTGGATCGCCGGCGACAGGCCTTCAGGCAACACACCTTCGTTGACGAGTTGGGTGATGGCTTGTTGGATCAGCTGGCGAATGGTGTCTTTCATGGTCTTCTCTTTCGACCGCAGGCGCGGCGGCGCATCATGCGCTGGTGGAAAAACTGGGCATTATCCGTTGCGAAGACGGGCTTGCCAACCTTAGCAGGCAGGATATGGATGTGTGGTGACAAAAGAGGCAAAGATCGCAGCCTTCGGCAACTCCTGCACGGATTGCGCGTTTCTGTAGGAGCTGCCGAAGGCTGCGATCTTTTGAGCGTTTAATACAAGTCCACAGGATCAACATCCAAAGACCAACGCACCGCCCGCCCGCTCGGCATCTGCTCCAGCACCAACAGCCAACTGGCCAGCAATCGATGCAACGGCGCCCGGGCCGTAGCCTGCAACAACAGCTGCGCACGATAACGCCCGGCCCGTCGCTCCATTGGCGCCGGCACCGGTCCCAGCAATTCAATGCCGGTCAGACCCTGTTCGGCCAGCAAACGTTCGGCCTCGCTGCAGGCTTCATCCAGGAAGCCTTCGGCCTGACCCGGTTTATGCGCCTCGGCCCGCAGCAGCGCCAAGTGCGCAAACGGCGGCAATCCGGCCGCACGGCGTTCGCTCAAGGCCTGTTCGGCAAAGGCGAAATAGCCTTGCTCGGTCAATTGCACCAGCAGCGGATGGTCGGCCAGGTGCGTCTGGATAATCACTTTGCCCGGCTCTTCGGCGCGACCTGCGCGGCCGGCGACCTGGACGATCAGCTGAGCCATGCGCTCGCTGGCGCGGAAGTCGCCGGAGAACAGGCCACCGTCGGCGTCAAGGATCGACACCAGTGTCACCCGTGGAAAGTGGTGGCCTTTGGCAAGCATTTGCGTGCCGATCAAAATGCACGGCTGACCTTTTTGAATGGTTGCGAACAACTGGTTCATCGCGTCCTTGCGCGATGTGCTGTCGCGGTCGACCCGCAGCACCGGATAGTCCGGGAACAGAATCGCCAGGCGCTCCTCGGCCCGTTCGGTGCCGGCGCCCACGGGGCGCAGATCGACCTTGTTGCACTTCGGGCACTGGCGCGGCACGCGTTCGACGTAGCCGCAATGGTGGCAGCGCAACTCGCCGTGACGCTGATGCACGGTCATCCGCGCATCGCAACGCTGGCATTCGGACATCCAGCCGCAGTCATGGCACAGCAGGGTCGGGGCGAAGCCGCGGCGGTTGAGGAACACCAGTACCTGCTGCCCGGCGGCCAGGGTCTGGCCGATGGCTTGTTGCATCGGCCCGGAAATACCGCTGTCCAGCGGGCGGCTTTTGACATCCAGACGCAGGAAGCGCGGCTGTTTGGCGCCGCCGGCTCGCTCGTTCAAGCGCAGCAGCCCGTAGCGGCCGGTGTAGGCATTGTGCAGGCTTTCCAGCGAAGGGGTGGCGGAGCCGAGGACAATCGGGATGTTTTCCTGGCGAGCCCGCACCAATGCCAGATCACGGGCGTGGTAGCGCAAGCCTTCCTGCTGTTTATAGGAACCGTCGTGTTCTTCGTCGATGATGATCAGGCCGGGGTTCTTCATCGGCGTGAACAGGGCCGAGCGGGTGCCGATAATAATGTCGGCCTCACCGTCCCGGGCGGCCAGCCAGGCCTCGAGGCGTTCGCGGTCATTGACCGCCGAATGGATCAGCGCGATACGGGCATTGAAACGCTGTTCGAAGCGCGCCAGGGTCTGCGGACCCAGGTTGATTTCCGGGATCAGCACCAGTGCTTGCTTGCCGGCCTCAAGGGTTTCGCGAATCAACTGTAAATAGACTTCGGTCTTGCCGCTGCCGGTGACGCCGGCCAGCAGGAACGCGTGATAACTGTCGAAGCCGGCGCGAATCGCCTCATAGGCGGCGCGTTGCTCCGGGTTCAGCGGCAGTTCCGGTTGCGCCAGCCAGTGTTCGTGGCGTACGCCCGGGGCGTGGCGGCGGATCTCGACCTGCACCAGCTCCTTGGTCAGCAGCAAATCCAGGCTGTCCTTGCTCAGCATCAGCTTGCTCAGCAACTGATGAGCGACGCCGTGGGGATGCTGGGCCAGCGTGGCCAGGGCTTCGCGCTGGCGCGGGGCGCGGGCGATGCGCGGATCATCGAGGCTGGCGCCCGGCGCGGCGGACCAGAAACGTTCCTGGCGCGTTTCGGCCAGCTCACCCTGGCGCAGCAACACCGGCAGCGCCCAGCTCAAGGTGTCGCCGAGGCTGTGCTGGTAATACTGGGAGGTCCACAAGCACAGCTTGAACAACGCGGGCGGTAGTGGTGGCGTAGCGTCGAGCAGTGCCAGGGCCGGCTTGAGTTTCTCGGCCGGCACTTCGCTGGTGTCGGTGACTTCCACCAGAATCCCGATCATCTCGCGCCGGCCGAACGGTACCCGCAGGCGCATGCCAGGGTGCAACTGGGCGCGCAGGACGCCGGCCGGAGCGCGGTAGTCGAACAGGCGGCGCAGCGGCGAAGGCAGGGCGAGGCGCAGAATGGCGTTGGGCACGCGGGGGGATCTCGGTCGGCGGAAGATAAAAGCGGGGGGTTGCATGTCCCCCTGTAGGAGCGAGCTTGCTCGCGATAGCGCCGTGTCAGGCAACACATATGCTGACTGACACGCCCTCATCGCGAGCAAGCWCGCTCCTACAGGGATCGCGTATTGGGCCGGGAGCCTAGCAGACGACTGGTTTCAGGGACAGCTTGCGTGATCAGGATTGTCTGGTAGAATCCGCGGCCTAATTACGTGCGGTATTCAACAATAGTGTTGGGTGGCGGCACGCTAGCCTGAGGAAGACACCATGAAAGCTGATATCCATCCAGAATACCCGGCAGTTGCTGTTACCTGCAGCTGCGGCAACAAGTTCGAAACCCGTTCGACCTTCGGCAAAGCCCTGGCGATCGACGTTTGCAACGAATGCCACCCGTTCTACACCGGTAAGCAGAAGACTCTGGACACCGGTGGTCGCGTACAGAAGTTCGCCGACCGTTTCGGTGCTTTCGGCGCGAAAAAGGCCTAAGGCCGATCAACTTGGGAAGCCGCTACGGTTTTTCCATGCTGATGAAGAAGGCGTCCCTGGCGGGCGCCTTTTTTATGTCCGCGATTTGGCTGTCTGGCGCCCAAGCCTTTTGCCCGGCGCCAAGCGGCCTGACGCCCGTAGCGGTGCAGCGGGTAGTGGACGGCGACACCCTGCGCCTGAGCGATGGCCGCAGCGTGCGCATGATCGGCTTGAACACGCCGGAACTGGGCAAGAAAGGCCGTTCCGACGAACCGTTCGCCGTGGCCGCGCGCAAACGCCTCGAAGCTCTGGTGGCGGCGAGTGACGGGCGGGTTGGGTTGGTGCCTGGCAAAGAAAGCAAGGACCATTATGGCCGCACCCTGGCCCATGTCTACGGTGCCGATGGCGCCAACCTCGAAGCGCAGATGCTCGCCGAGGGCCTGGGTTTTCTGGTGGCCGTGGCACCGAATGTCGATCTGGTCGCCTGTCAGCAAGCCGCAGAGCGCAACGCTCGACAGGCCGGGCTCGGTGTGTGGCGCCAGTCGCCTGTACTGAAAGCGGAGCAGATCAGCACTTCCGGTTTTGCCGTGCTCAGCGGTCGTGTGAGCAAGGTGCAGCGCAATCGCGGCGGAGTTTGGATCGAGTTACAGGATTCTGTTGTATTACGCGTTGCACCCAATCTGTTGGCGCGTTTCGATGTGATTTCGCTGGAAAGCCTCAAGGGCAAGCAGGTCGAGGCGCGCGGCTGGGTGCTGGATCGCTCGCGCAAAGGCGGTCTCAAGGATGGCCAGGCGCGCTGGATGTTGCCCTTGACCGATCCGGCGATGCTTCAAGCGGCACAGTGATAAAAAATTGTAGACATTTTTTCTGTCGATTGTGAACAGTCTATCCCTTGTGTTCCGTGGCTCTTGGTCCAAAGTCGTAGGGCCGGGCGCTTGACAGGGGTGACCGGTCAGTCTTGTGGGGACTTTGCGAGGCGCGTATCCTCGCTGACCAGTCTGTCCAACAGTAAAAGCGGAATGCCAAAATGTCTGATCTGAAAACTGCCGCTCTCGAATATCACGCCAATCCTCGTCCAGGGAAGCTGAGTGTCGAGCTCACCAAGGCCACTGCTACCGCTCGCGACCTGTCGCTGGCCTACAGCCCGGGCGTAGCCGAACCAGTCCGCGAGATCGCCCGCGATCCTGAACTGGCCTACAAGTACACCGGCAAAGGCAACCTGGTTGCAGTCATTTCCGATGGCACCGCGATTCTCGGCCTGGGTAACCTCGGCCCATTGGCTTCCAAGCCAGTGATGGAAGGTAAAGGCGTACTGTTCAAGCGCTTCGCCGGCATCGACGTTTTCGACATCGAAGTCGACTCCGAAAGCCCGCAAGCCTTCATCGACACCGTCAAGCGCATCTCCATCACCTTCGGTGGCATCAACCTGGAAGACATCAAGGCACCAGAGTGCTTTGAAATCGAACGCGCTCTGATCGAGCAGTGCGATATTCCGGTATTCCACGATGACCAGCACGGCACCGCTATCGTGACCGCCGCTGGCATGATCAACGCCCTGGAAATCGCTGGCAAAACCCTGGCTGATGCCAAGATCGTCTGCCTGGGCGCCGGCGCTGCCGCCATCTCCTGCATGAAATTGCTGGTGAGCATGGGCGCCAACATCGAAAACATCTACATGGTCGACCGTACCGGCGTGATCCACTCCGGCCGTGACGACCTGAACCAGTACAAGGCTGTGTTCGCTCACGCGACCGACAAGCGCACCCTGGCTGACGCCCTGCAAGGCGCTGACGTGTTTGTAGGCCTGTCCGGTCCGAACCTGCTGAGCGCTGAAGGCCTGCTGTCGATGGCGCCTAACCCGATCGTGTTCGCCTGCTCCAACCCTGATCCGGAAATCTCCCCGGAACTGGCGCACGCCACTCGTAACGACGTGATCATGGCTACCGGTCGTTCCGACTACCCGAACCAGGTCAACAACGTACTGGGCTTCCCGTTCATCTTCCGTGGTGCCCTGGACGTTCGCGCCAAGCGCATCAACGAAGAAATGAAAGTGGCTGCGGCCAACGCCCTGCGCGAACTGGCCAAGTTGCCGGTGCCTCAGGAAGTGTGCGACGCCTACGGCGGCATCAAGCTGGAATTCGGTCGTGAGTACATCATTCCGAAGCCAATGGATGCCCGCCTGATCACCCTGATCTCCGATGCCGTGGCCAAAGCCGCGATCGAGACCGGTGTGGCGACCCTGCCGTATCCGAAGAACTACCCGCTGAAAAGCGTGGATGACGTGTTCAACGGCTAAGCTGTTGTAGCGCTTCAACGAAAAGCCCCGGCTTGTGAGAGTCGGGGCTTTTTTGTGCCTGAGGGTTTTGGGTTGGCTTTCAGGTTGCTATCGCGAGCAGGCTCGCTCCTACCTTGGAATGCGTACTCCCTGTAGGAGCGAGCTTGCTCGCGATGGTGGTGTTACAAGAAACCCGGATATCAAAAAGCCCCGCCTTCCAACGAAGAGCGGGGCTTTTTGCCTTGCGTCATCCAATCAGAACAAATCGATCGGCGCCGCTTCATCCGCTGGCAGCGGGCTGCCAGGTGCCAGGCCGTTGCCCAGTTCGTTCCCCGACGGTGGCGTATCTTCGACCTTGAACAGCTCGAAGTAGGCCCCCGGGGTGCCCGGGCTGGCCGCGCGGCCGCTGATCGGATCGACTCGCAGGCTGAGTATGCCTTCCGGCTCCGGCTGCGTATGTGGCGGTTTGCCTTTGAGCGCGGGGCCCATGTAGTTCATCCAGATCGGCAGCGCGACGGTGCCGCCGAATTCCTTGCGGCCCAGGCTTTCCGGTTGATCGAAACCGGTCCACACGGTCGTCACGTAATCGGCGTTGTAACCGGAGAACCAGGCGTCCTTGGATTCGTTGGTCGTGCCGGTCTTGCCGGCAATGTCCGGGCGGCCCAGGGCCAGTGCGCGGCGACCGGTGCCGAGCTTGATCACGTCCTCAAGCATGCTGTTGAGGATGTACGTGGTGCGCCCGTCAATGATGCGTTCAGCCACGGCGGGTGCTTGTGGCGTCGACGTAGTGCCTGGGGCTTCGCCCACCGTTGCGTTGACTGTGAAGGCTTGAGGGGCGGTTGGCGCGGCAATGCCATCGCTGGCAGCACCGCCCTGAGGCACGCTTGGTGGGTTGGCGACGAACAGTGTGTCGCCGTTGCGGCTTTCGATCTTGTCGATGATGTACGGGGTGATCTTGTAGCCGCCGTTGGCGAAGGCGCTCCAGCCGGTGGCGATTTCCATAGGCGTCAGGGTCGCGGTGCCCAGCGCCAGGGAAAGGTTGGGTGGCAGGTCCTGTTTGTTGAAGCCGAAGCGAGTGATGTAATCGATGGTCTTGCCTACGCCCATCGCTTGCAGCAAGCGGATCGACACCAGGTTGCGCGACTTGTACAGCGCTTCGCGCAGGCGAATCGGGCCGAGGAAGGTATTGGTGTCGTTCTTCGGGCGCCAGACCTTGTCCAGGTACTCGTCGACGAACACGATCGGTGCGTCGTTCACCAGGCTGGAGGCGGTGTAGCCGCTATCCAGTGCGGCGGCGTAGACGAACGGCTTGAAGCTCGAACCCGGCTGGCGCTTGGCCTGCAATGCGCGATTGTAGTTGCTCTGTTCGAAGGCGAAACCGCCGACCAGCGAACGAATGGCGCCGTTCTGCGGGTCCAGGGACACCAGCGCGCCCTGGGCCTGCGGGATCTGGCTGAATTTCAGCGAATTGTCCGGCTGACGCTGCACGCGAATCAGATCGCCCACTTGAGCCACGTCCGAAGGTTGCTTCGGATTGGCGCCCATGCTGTTGGTATTGAGGAACGGGCGGGCCCATTTCATGGTGTCCCAGCTCACGTGTTCCTGGCCGGTGCGGGTCAGCACTTGCAGGCCGTTCTTGTCGACCAGGGTCACGATGGCTGGTTCCAGGCCGCTGATGGTGCGTTGTTTGGTCAGCTCGGTGGCCCAGGCTTCGCGAGTCTTGCCCGGCAGCCGCGACTCGGGTCCGCGATAGCCGTGGCGCTGATCGTAGGTCATCAGGCCTTCGTGGACCGCGGTGTTGGCCAGCTCCTGGAGGTTGCTCGGCACCGTGGTGGTGACGCGGAAGCCTTCGGTATACGCGTCGCTGCCATAACGCCCAACCATTTCGGCACGGGCCATTTCGGCGATGTACGGGGCATTCACTTCTGGAGTCGGCACGTGATAGCTGGCGTTCAGCGGCTCGTTGACCGCAGTGGTGTAGTCGGCCTCGCTGATTTTTCCGAGCTTGTACATGCGCCCCAGGATCCAGTCGCGACGCTCCTTGCTGCGCGCCGGGTTGGCCAGCGGGTTGAAGCGCGACGGCGCCTTGGGCAGACCGGCAATCATCGCCATCTGCGCCAGGCTGACATCGCGGATCGATTTGCCGTAATAGACCTGCGCCGCCGCCTCGATGCCATAGGCACGGTTACCCAGATAGATTTTGTTGACGTACAGCTCGAGGATCTCGTCCTTGGTCAGCTGCCGTTCGATCTGCAGGGCCAGCAGGATCTCGGTGGTCTTGCGCGAAAAGCTGCGTTCGCTGCTCAGGAAGAAGTTCTTCGCCACCTGCATGGTGATCGTGCTGCCGCCGGACTGGATGTGTCCGCTTTTGACCAACTGGGTCGCGGCACGCATCAGGCTGCTCGGATCGACGCCGTAGTGGTTGGCGAAATTGTCGTCTTCAGCACTTAGTAACGCATTGATGAAATTGGGGGGAATGTCGGCGAAACGGATCGGCGTGCGGCGCATTTCACCAAATTCTGCGATCAACTTGTTATCGCTGCTGTAGACCCGCAAAGGGATCTGCAACTGGATGCTTCTCAGCGCCTCCACGGACGGCAGCCCGGGACTAAGGTAGAGGTACGCCCCGCTCAGACCCAGAAGGAGTCCGCAGAAAACCGCGACGATGGACCAACCGAAAAACTTCAGCAGACGAATCAAGGCTTTTGGATATCCAGGGCAAAAATGAATTGGGCAACAGGGTTCAGGCTAAATGAGAACGACCCGCGCTTGAGCAAATGCGGAAAAAAAACGCTGGGCATTATAAGCATTTTTCTGACCGGGAGCGTGGTTGACGCTGCTGTCAAGACGGGTGGATTGAACGCAATGGATATTGCAGAGTCCGTAACTCACGGAAAGTCATAGGGAATTGGTAGTGCCAGGACTCTTCAACAAAAAATCCAATACGCTCTTGGGAATCGACATCAGCTCCACCGCGGTGAAACTTCTGGAGTTGAGCCGTCAGGGCGAGCGCTACCGGGTCGAAGCCTATGCGGTCGAGCCATTGCCGGTCGGCGCGGTGATCGAAAAGAACATCGCTGAACTCGAAAGCGTGGGGTTGGCCCTCACGCGCGTGCTGATCAGGGCCAGAACCGGCCTCAAGAACGTGGCCGTGGCCGTGGCAGGCTCGGCGGTGATCACCAAGACCATCGAGATGGATGCAGGTCTTTCCGAGGACGAGATGGAAAGCCAGCTGAAGATCGAGGCTGATCAGTACATTCCTTATCCGCTGGACGAAGTCGCGATCGACTTTGAAGTCCAGGGCACCTCCGTGCGCAATCCGGATCGCGTCAACGTGTTGCTAGCCGCTTGCCGCAAGGAAAACGTCGAAGTCCGCGAGGCAGCCCTGACCCTGGCGGGGCTGACCGCCCGCGTGGTCGAGGTCGAGGCCTACGCGCTGGAGCGTTCATTCGAATTGCTGGCCAGCCGTCTCGCGGTTTCCGGGGAGTCTTCGACGGTCGCAGTGGTGGACATCGGCGCCACCATGACCACCCTGAGCGTGCTGCGCAACGGGCGGATTATCTACACCCGCGAACAACTGTTCGGCGGTCGGCAACTGACCGAGGAAATCCAGCGTCGCTATGGCTTGACGCTGGAGCAGGCGGGGCTGGCGCAAAAGAAGGGCGGTCTGCCGGATGACTATGCCGGTGAGGTCTTGCAACCATTTCGAGAGGCGCTGGTGCAGCAGGTGTCGCGCTCGTTGCAATTCTTCTTCGCCTCAGGCCAGTACAGCGTCGTCGACCATGTCCTGTTGGTCGGCGGTACCGCGTCGATCCCGGGGCTGGACCGTTTGATCGAGCAGCAATTGGGCACGCCGACCCAGGTTGCGAATCCTTTTTGCGAAATGACTCTGGGCAGCAAGGTCAATGGTGCTGCTCTGGCGAGTGATGCCCCGGCGTTGATGATCGCCTGTGGTCTGGCCCTCAGGAGCTTCGACTGATGGCACGGATCAACCTTTTACCTTGGCGCGAGGAGCGGCGTGAAGCCCGCCGCAAGCGCTTCCTGCTGGTCCTGGTGGCCGTGATGGTGGGCACGATGGGCGCGGTACTGGTCGCGAACCAGGCCATCAGCGGTGCCATCGACCGGCAAGTCGCCCGTAACGACTACATCGGCAAGCAAGTCGCCGTGGTCGATGAGCGGATCAAACAGATCAATGATCTCAAGGCGCGCCGTCAGCAACTGGTCGAGCGCATGCGCATCATCCAGGACCTGCAGGGCAATCGCCAAATCAGCGGGCGAATATTTGACCAGTTGGCGCGAGCACTGCCTGACGGCGTGTATTTCACCGAAGTGAAAATGACCGCAAAGACCTTGTCCATCACCGGCGCTGCGCAATCCAACAACCGTGTTTCAGAATTGATGCGCAACCTTGAGGCATCAGACTGGTTCGATGCGCCGAGCCTGACCGAAGTCAAGGCCACAGCTGCCGGCCAGGTGGAGCCGGCCAACGTCTTCCAGTTGACCGTTCGCCAGACTCAACCCGCAGCACCGGAGGGGGGCAAATGAGTCCATCCGAATGGTTCGAAGGGCTGCGCAAGATCGACATCAATGAGCTGGATACCAGCAACATGGGCTCCTGGCCGCCGCCGATCAAGTTTCTGGTGGCTGGTTTGCTCGTGCTTCTGGTGCTGGCCTTTGGCTATAGCTTTTCCACCCGCGACCTTGTGAGCCAGCTCGATCTCAAGCGCGAGGAAGAGTCTACACTCAAGGAGCAGTTCGCCGACAAAGCCCGCATGGCGGCGAATCTGGATCTCTACACCCGGCAGTTGAAGGAGATGGAGAACGCCTTCGGCGTGCTGTTGCGGCAACTGCCCGGCGACACCGAAGTGCCCGGCTTGCTGGAAGACATCACGCGTACGGGCCTCGGCAGTGGCCTGGAGTTCGAAGAGATCAAGCTGCTGCCGGAGGTCGCCCAGCCGTTCTACATCGAACTGCCGATCCAGATCACGGTCACCGGGGATTACCACGACCTGGCCACCTTCGTCAGTGGTGTGGCCGGATTGCCGCGAATCGTCACCTTGCACGATTTCGACCTTGCCCCCCTCAGCCCCCAGGGTGGTCCGAAACTGCGCTTGAGCATCCTCGCCAAGACCTACCGCTACAACGACAAGGGACAGCATCGATGAGACCGGCGCAGTGTTTTTCGGTAGTGGTGGTGCTGTCTGCCCTGTCCGGTTGTGGCGCAGGCGATGACTACAACGATCTGGACGCGTACATGAACGAAATGCGCCTGCGTGGGCCGGGCAGGATTGAGCCAGCGCCGGTATTCCGGTCTTACCCGACATTCACCTACAACGCGGCGAATCTGCGCAGCCCGTTTTCGCCGCAGATCAGCACTGATCTGGCGGCTCAGCGGCGGGGTTCACGTAACGTCAAACCCGACCCTGGTCGGGTCAAGCAATACCTCGAAGGTTTCAACATCGAGCAGTTTGAGATGGTCGGCACCCTTTCCAATGTAACGGGCTCTTATGCCTTGCTGCGAGGGGCGGGTGGGGTCCATCGGATGAAAGTCGGCGATTACCTGGGGCGTAACGACGGACGGATCGTTGCAATCAATGGCTCGCAAGTCGAAGTGGTTGAAATTGTCCCTGATGGTCAGGGCGCGTGGCTGGAGCGTCCCCGGACCATCCCTTTGAAAGAGCACTCATAGTGGAACTCGAATAATGAACCGGATTTTCTCAACCTTCGGCCTTTCGCTATGGATAGCGCTGTTGTCGCCGATGGTACAAGCGGCCAATCTCAAGACGCTGGATGTCGCTACGCTGCCGGGAGACCGTGTCGAGTTGAAGTTGACGTTCGATGAGCCGCCCCCGGTGCCCCGCGGCTACACAACGGAGTCGCCGGCCCGGATTGCCCTGGATTTGCCGGGTGTCGCCAGTCAGCTGGCCAGCAAGACTCGCGATCTCGGCAGTGGAAATGCCCGTAGTGCAACGGTAGTGGAAGCCCGTGACCGTACACGATTGATCATCAACCTGACCCAGCCGGCCCCGTACGACTCGCGAATTGAAGGCAACAATTTGCTGGTAGTTGTCGGGCAGGGTGTCAAGCCGTCGACATCCAGGCCGGCGGCTACAGCAGCAATGCCAGTTCCGGCACGAGCCGCTGCGCCGGCAGGCAAGGCCATCCGCGGTGTGGATTTCCAACGGGGAACCCAGGGTGAAGGCAACGTGGTGATCGACTTGTCGGATCCATCGATGGCGCCCGACATACAAGAGCGCGAGGGCAAGATCATCGTCGGATTTGCCAAAACCCGATTGCCCGAGCCGTTGCGCGTGCGTCTGGATGTGAAGGATTTCGCCACGCCAGTGCAGTTCGTCAATGCCAGCGCCAGCGGCGATCGAGCCACCATCAGCATTGAGCCCGGTGGCAGGTTCGATTACTCGACCTATCAGACCGACAGCAAGCTCACGGTCAGCGTTCGCCCGGCGACGGTCGACGACCCGCAAAAGCGCAATGCCGGGCAACACGCCTACAGCGGCGAGAAGCTTTCGCTGAATTTCCAGGACATCGATGTACGTTCGGTGCTGCAACTGATCGCTGATTTCACCAACCTCAATCTGGTGGCCAGCGACACGGTGCAGGGTGGCATCACTTTGCGCTTGCAGAACGTGCCGTGGGACCAGGCGCTGGATCTGGTGCTGAAAACCAAGGGGCTGGATAAGCGCAAGGTCGGCAATGTCCTGCTTGTTGCACCGGCCGATGAAATTGCTGCTCGTGAGCGCCAGGAGCTGGAATCACAGAAGCAGATTGCCGATCTGGCGCCATTGCGTCGGGAGCTGTTGCGGGTCAACTACGCCAAGGCGGCGGACATCGCCAAGCTCTTCCAGTCGGTGACCAGTGCCGAAGCGAAATCCGACGAACGGGGGTCTATCACCGTCGACGAGCGCACCAACAACATCATTGCCTACCAGACCCAGGACCGGCTTGATGAGTTGCGCAGGATTGTCACGCAACTGGATATCCCTGTGCGTCAAGTCATGATCGAGGCGCGCATTGTCGAAGCCAACGTCGACTATGACAAAAGTCTCGGGGTGCGCTGGGGCGGTTCGATACAGAACAAGGGCAACTGGAACACCTCCGGTGTCAGTAACGGGGTCAATGGGTCGTCGACCATTGGCACGCCCGGCAGTACCAGCACCAATTCACCGTTCGTCGACATGGGCGCGGTCAATAACACCTCGGGAATCGGCATCGCGTTCATCACCGATAACGTCCTGCTGGACCTGGAACTGACAGCCATGGAGAAAACCGGCAACGGGGAAATCGTCTCGCAACCCAAGGTGGTCACGTCAGACAAGGAAACCGCCAAAATCCTCAAAGGCACCGAGATTCCCTATCAGGAAGCCAGTTCCAGTGGCGCGACTTCGGTGTCGTTCAAGGAGGCTTCGCTGTCGCTGGAGGTGACGCCGCAGATCACGCCCGACAACCGGATCATCATGGAGGTCAAGGTGACCAAGGACGAACCGGACTTCCTGAACAAGGTCCAGGATGTGCCGCCCATCAAGAAAAACGAAGTCAACGCCAAGGTCCTGGTCAACGATGGCGAGACCATCGTCATTGGCGGCGTTTTCTCAAATACTCAGAGCAAGGTCGTAGATAAGGTGCCATTTCTTGGCGATGTGCCGTATCTTGGCCGCCTTTTCCGGCGTGATGTGGTTTCGGAGAAAAAATCCGAGCTGTTGGTATTCCTCACTCCGCGTATCATGAATAACCAGGCGATTGCTGTGAGTCATTGATTCTGTGCGAAATTTGATTCTTGTTGGACCGATGGGTGCTGGAAAAAGCACCATCGGCCGGTTGCTGGCCAAAGAGCTGCGCCTGCCATTCAAAGATTCCGATAAGGAAATTGAATTGCGCACGGGCGCCAATATCCCTTGGATCTTCGATAAAGAAGGCGAACCGGGCTTTCGCGATCGCGAGCAGGCAATGATTGCCGAGCTGTGCGATTACGACGGTGTGGTGCTGGCGACAGGCGGGGGCGCGGTCATGCGCGAAGCCAATCGCCGGGCACTGCATGCCGGTGGGCGGGTGGTTTATCTGCATGCGTCTGTCGAACAGCAGGTCGGCCGCACGGCCCGCGACCGCAATCGGCCATTATTGCGTACTGCCGATCCGGCCAAGACCCTTCGGGATCTGTTGGCGATCCGCGATCCGCTTTATCGGGAAATTGCCGACCTGGTGGTCGAAACCGATGAGCGACCGCCACGAATGGTCGTACTCGACATTCTAGAGCGCTTGCAGCAGTTGCCACCCCGTTAAAGCGCCGCGCGAAATGCGCTATCCTCGACGTCGCGCCATGACCGCTCAAGGTTGTGGCGGATGGCTTGCGAACGGCGTCACACCAGCAGAGGCCGTGGATATCCGTAAACTCAGGGCAGGATGCCTGATTCATCTTCACTGTGGGGACACATGCAGACACTCAAGGTCGATCTAGGCGAGCGCAGCTACCCGATTCATATTGGCGAAGGTTTATTGGATCAGCCTGAGCTGCTGGCCCCGCACATTCGCGGACGGCAAGTAGCGATCATCTCCAACGAGACTGTTGCGCCGCTCTATCTCGAGCGTCTGACCCGCAGCCTGGCGCAGTTCTCGGTGATTTCCGTGGTGCTGCCCGACGGCGAGGCCTTCAAGACCTGGGAAACCCTGCAACTGATTTTCGACGGCCTGCTGACCGCCCGGCATGACCGCCGCACCACAGTGATCGCCCTCGGTGGCGGTGTGATCGGTGACATGGCCGGCTTTGCCGCCGCCTGCTACCAGCGCGGCGTCGATTTCATTCAGGTTCCGACCACACTGTTGTCGCAAGTCGACTCTTCGGTGGGCGGCAAGACCGGGATCAACCATCCGCTGGGCAAGAACATGGTCGGCGCCTTCTATCAGCCGAACGTGGTGCTGATCGATACCGCCAGCCTCAATACCCTGCCGGCGCGCGAGCTGTCCGCCGGGTTGGCCGAAGTCATCAAGTACGGGCTGATCTGCGATGAGCCGTTCCTGACCTGGCTCGAAGACAACGTCGACCGTCTGCGCAATCTGGATCAACAAGCCCTGACTTATGCCATCGAGCGCTCCTGCGCGGCCAAGGCAGCGGTGGTCGGTGCCGATGAGAAGGAGACGGGCGTTCGTGCCACGTTGAACCTGGGCCACACTTTTGGCCACGCCATCGAAACCCACATGGGCTATGGTGTATGGCTTCATGGTGAAGCAGTGGCTGCTGGCACCGTAATGGCGCTGGAAATGTCCGCGCGACTGGGCTGGATCAGCGAGCAAGAGCGCGATCGCGGCATTCGCCTGTTCCAGCGTGCGGGGCTGCCGGTCATACCGCCAGAAGAGATGACAGAAGCCGATTTCCTCGAACACATGTCCATTGATAAAAAAGTGATCGACGGTCGTTTGCGCCTGGTGCTACTGCGCCACATGGGTGAAGCGGTGGTGACCGACGATTATCCGAAAGAGGTTCTACAGGCCACGCTGGGGGCAGACTACCGCGCCCTGGCCCAGCTTAAAGGTTAATAAGAACACAATGACTAGTTTGCATGCCGACGAGGCTTTCCTCGGCCATTACCAGTTGAGTCATGACCCTTTTGCTCCGCGGGTGCCTGGCTTCAAGTTTTTCCCGGCCCAGCGCAAGCCCGTGCTGGGACAACTGCATCACCTGGCGCGTTACAGCCAGTTACTGCTGGTGGTCACCGGTCCTGAGGGCAGTGGCAAGACCCTGTTGCGCCAGGCCCTGGTCGCCAGTACCAACAAGCAATCGGTACAAAGTCTGGTGGTGTCCGCCCGTGGCGCCGGCGATGCGGCCGGAGTGTTGCGTCAGGTGGCCCAGGCGCTGAACGTTGCCCAGGCTGATGCCGACGCTATTCTGGCCCAGGTGGTGCAGCTTGCACTGACCGGGCAGGAAGTCTATCTGCTGGTCGATGACGCCGAACAACTGGACGAGTCCGCCCTTGAGGCGCTGATGATCCTCGCTGCCGGCGCGCCTGAAGGCCGCCCGCATGTGTTCCTGTTCGGTGAAACCTCGCTGATTGCTCAGCTTGAGGCTTTGCATCTCGAGGAAGAGCGTTTCCACGTCATCGAACTACAGCCCTACACCGAAGAAGAAACTCGCGAATATCTGGAGCAGCGGCTTGAAGGCGCTGGTCGCGGTATCGAACTTTTCACCGCAGATCAGATCTCTGATATTCACGAAAGCTCCGAAGGTTGGCCTGGCAGCATCAATCAGGTCGCCCGCGATGCAATGATCGAAGCCATGATCGCCAGCCGCTCAGCGGTCAAGCGTCCAAAAATGGGGTTCAATATGCCGAAGAAACACGTATTGGCGATTTCCGCCGTGGTCGTGGTCGCGGTAGCTGCCGCCTGGTTGATGCCGGGTCGCAACAAGGCACCGACCACGGGTACACCGGCCAACGAACAGGCGCAACTGCCGCTTGGTCAGGGCCAGCCAACAGCGAATAGTGGCGGTGCTCCAGCCGTCGAATTCGCCGGCAACACGCAGCCGATGCCATTGCCGTTGGTCGGCAATTCGCAGCCGGTCATGCGAGGTCCGCTGGCTGAAGCCGCAGGCGGCATCACCGAAGGCGACGATGGCGTGCCGGTCGAAGGTTCCAGCGCTACGCCGCCGACCGTCACCACAACCGCGCCGCCTGTGGGTGTTCCTGCCGGTCCTGCGCCGACGCCAGCCGCCAAGCCTACCCCTGCGCCGACTCAGGTCGCCAGTGCCAAGCCAGCGCCTGCTCCAGTGGCTAAACCTGCTCCAGCACCGGCCAAGCCAGCCGTTGCTGCTGCGGCCAAGCCTGCAGAGAAACCAGCCCCGGTGGCCAAGGCGGCTGGCGGCACCTGGTACGCAGGGCAAGCACCGGGCAACTACGTGGTGCAGATCCTCGGCACCAGCTCCGAAGCGTCCGCACAAAACTTCGTCAAGGAGCAGGGTGGCGAGTACCGTTACTTCAAGAAAGTCCTCAACGGCAAGCCGCTTTACGTGATCACCTACGGCAACTTCGCCAATCGTGATGCAGCCGTTTCCGCCATCAAGGCCTTGCCAGCGAAGGTTCAGGCTGGTAAACCTTGGCCTCGCACTGTCGCCAGCGTCCAACAGGAACTGGCAACAACTCGCTGAAGATTCGGCGGCCTTACCCAGGCCGCCTCTCCAAGCACCTCAAAATTTCTACAAGTGCGCGCCGTCTCTACAGACTGCGTGCCTTGTGGTGTCTGCGTCACAGTAGTCTTTGAGTCGTTGCGGTCAAAATTAAAAAAAGTTTTGACTAGCACAGCAGATCGCTTTAAACCTTTCACAAATGCGACATAGATTTGCGACATTTCGTCGTCAAATTTGTGAGGCCAAGTGTCGGTGTGTACAATGACCTCCCTTTTGCCCCCGCAAAGCTGGCGTGCGTTCGGCGTGGATGGCAAGTGGTTGAATTGAAAAGAAATTTGCCTCGATCAGAGGCAGCCTGGTGAGAAAGTGTCTATGAAAGCAGGTCTGTACCAACCAGATGAATTCAAGGATAACTGCGGTTTCGGCCTGATAGCCCATATGCAGGGCGAGCCCAGTCATACCCTTTTGCAAACGGCCATCGAGGCCCTGACCTGCATGACCCACCGCGGTGGGATTAATGCCGACGGCAAGACCGGTGACGGTTGCGGTCTGCTGATTCAAAAGCCGGACGTGTTCCTGCGAGCCATCGCCCAGGAAACCTTCGGCGTCGAAATGCCCAAGCAATACGCCGTGGGCATGGTCTTCTTCAACCAGGACCCGGTCAAAGCCGAAGCCGCTCGCGAGAACATGAACCGCGAGATCCTGGCCGCTGGCCTGCAACTGGTCGGCTGGCGCAAAGTGCCGATCGACACCAGCGTTCTCGGCCGCCTGGCCCTTGAGCGCCTGCCGCAGATCGAGCAAGTGTTCATCGGCGGTGAAGGCCTGAGCGATCAGGACATGGCCGTCAAGCTGTTCACCTCCCGTCGTCGCTCGTCCGTGGCCAACGCCGCTGACACCGACCACTACGTCTGCAGCTTTTCGCACAAGACCATCATTTACAAAGGCCTGATGATGCCGGCGGACTTGACCGCCTTCTATCCAGACCTGAGCGATGAGCGCCTGCAAACTTCGATTTGCGTGTTCCACCAGCGCTTCTCCACCAACACCCTGCCGAAATGGCCGCTGGCCCAACCGTTCCGCTTCCTGGCGCACAACGGCGAGATCAACACCATCACCGGCAACCGCAACTGGGCCGTGGCCCGTCGCACCAAGTTCACCAACGATCTGATGGACCTGGAAGAACTCGGCCCGCTGGTCAACCGCGTCGGTTCCGACTCCTCGAGCATGGACAACATGCTCGAGCTGATGGTCACCGGTGGCATCGACCTGTTCCGTGGCGTGCGGATGATCATTCCGCCTGCGTGGCAGAACGTCGAGACCATGGACCCGGACCTGCGTGCGTTCTACGAATACAACTCGATGCACATGGAACCGTGGGACGGCCCGGCCGGCGTGGTAATGACCGACGGTCGCTACGCGGTGTGCCTGCTCGACCGTAACGGTCTGCGTCCGGCGCGTTGGGTCACCACCAAGAACGGTTTCATCACCCTGGCCTCGGAAATCGGTGTCTGGAACTACCAGCCTGAAGACGTGATCGCCAAGGGCCGTGTGGGCCCGGGCCAGATCTTTGCCGTGGACACCGAAACCGGTCAGATCCTCGACACCGATGCGATCGACAACCGCCTGAAGTCCCGTCATCCGTACAAGCAATGGCTGCGCAAGAATGCCCTGCGCATTCAGGCGACCATGGAAGACAACGACCACGGTTCGGCGTTCTACGACGTCGATCAGCTCAAGCAATACATGAAGATGTACCAGGTCACATTCGAAGAGCGCGACCAGGTGCTGCGTCCACTGGGCGAACAGGGCTACGAAGCCGTGGGCTCGATGGGCGACGATACGCCGATGGCCGTGCTGTCCCAGCGTGTGCGCACGCCGTACGACTATTTCCGCCAGCAGTTCGCCCAGGTGACCAACCCGCCGATCGACCCACTGCGTGAAGCCATCGTCATGTCGCTGGAAATCTGCCTCGGTGCCGAGCGCAACATTTTCCAGGAGTCGCCGGAACACGCTTCGCGCGTGATCCTCAGCTCGCCGGTCATTTCCCCGGCCAAGTGGCGCTCGCTGATGAACCTCGATCGTCCGGGCTTCGAGCGCGCGATCATCGACCTCAACTACGACGAAAGCGTCGGCCTCGAAGCGGCGATCCGCAACGTTGCCGATCAGGCTGAAGAAGCCGTGCGCGCCGGTCGTACCCAGGTCGTGCTGAGTGACCGTCACATTGCTCCGGGCAAGCTGCCGATCCACGCGTCCCTGGCTACTGGCGCGGTGCACCACCGCCTGACCGAAAAAGGCCTGCGTTGCGACTCCAACATCCTGGTGGAAACCGCGACCGCTCGCGATCCGCATCACTTCGCCGTGTTGATCGGTTTCGGCGCCTCTGCCGTTTACCCGTTCCTGGCCTATGAAGTGCTGGGTGACCTGATCCGTACCGGTGAAGTCCTGGGCGACCTCTACGAGGTGTTCAAGAACTACCGTAAAGGCATCACCAAGGGCTTGCTCAAGATCCTGTCGAAGATGGGCATCTCGACCATTACTTCGTACCGTGGTGCGCAGTTGTTCGAGGCCATCGGCCTGTCCGAGGAAGTCTGCAACCTGAGCTTCCGTGGCGTGCCAAGCCGTATCAAGGGTGCGCGTTTCGTCGACATCGAAGCCGAGCAGAAAGCCCTCGCTACCGAAGCCTGGAGTCCGCGCAAGCCGATCCAGCAAGGTGGTTTGCTGAAGTTCGTCCACGGTGGCGAATATCACGCGTACAACCCGGACGTGGTCAACACCCTGCAGGCCGCCGTGCAGCAGGGCGACTACAGCAAATTCAAGGAATACACGTCGCTGGTGGATAACCGCCCGGTGTCGATGATCCGCGACCTGCTGAAAGTCAAAACCCTCGACACACCGCTGGATATCAGCGAAATCGAACCGCTGGAATCGGTGCTCAAGCGCTTCGACTCCGCCGGTATCTCGTTGGGCGCCCTGTCGCCGGAAGCTCACGAAGCCCTGGCCGAAGCCATGAACCGCCTCGGTGCGCGTTCCAACTCCGGCGAAGGCGGCGAAGACCCGGCGCGCTACGGCACCATCAAGAGCTCGAAAATCAAGCAAGTGGCGACCGGCCGTTTCGGTGTAACCCCGGAATACCTGGTCAACGCTGAAGTGCTACAGATCAAGGTCGCCCAAGGCGCCAAGCCTGGCGAAGGTGGTCAGCTGCCGGGCGGCAAGGTCAACGGTCTGATCGCCAAGCTGCGTTATGCAGTACCGGGCGTGACCCTGATTTCGCCACCGCCGCACCACGACATCTACTCGATCGAAGACTTGTCGCAGCTGATTTTCGACCTGAAACAGGTCAACCCGCAGGCGCTGGTCTCGGTGAAGCTGGTAGCGGAAGCGGGCGTCGGCACCATCGCTGCCGGTGTGGCCAAGGCCTACGCGGACTTGATCACCATCTCCGGCTACGACGGCGGCACCGGTGCATCGCCGCTGACCTCGATCAAATACGCGGGCGCTCCGTGGGAGCTGGGCCTGGCCGAAACCCACCAGACCCTGCGCGGCAACGACCTGCGCGGCAAGGTCCGGGTACAGACCGACGGCGGCCTGAAAACCGGCCTCGACGTAATCAAGGCGGCGATCCTCGGCGCTGAAAGCTTCGGCTTCGGCACCGCGCCAATGATTGCTCTGGGCTGCAAATACCTGCGCATCTGCCACCTGAACAACTGCGCCACCGGCGTCGCGACGCAGAACGAGAAGCTGCGCAAGGATCACTACATCGGTACCGTCGACATGGTGGTGAATTTCTTCACCTACGTCGCCACCGAGACCCGTGAGTGGCTGGCCAAGCTGGGCGTGCGCTCCCTCGAAGAGCTGATCGGCCGTACCGATCTGCTGGAAGTCCTCGAAGGCCAGACCGCCAAGCAACATCACCTGGACCTGACCCCGTTGCTGGGCAGCGACCACGTGCCGGCGGACAAGCCGCAGTTCTGTGGCGTGGAGCGCAACCCGCCGTTCGACAAGGGCCTGCTGGCCGAGAAAATGGTCACTATGGCCACCTCGGCGATCAATGACCTGAGCGGCGCCGAGTTCGCCCTGGAAATCTGCAACTGCGACCGTTCCATCGGTGCACGGATCTCCGGCGAAATCGCGCGCAAGCACGGCAACCAGGGCATGGCCAACGCACCGATCACGTTCCGTTTCAAAGGCACGGCCGGGCAGAGTTTCGGCGTGTGGAACGCCGGCGGCCTGAACATGTACCTGGAAGGTGACGCCAACGACTACGTCGGCAAGGGCATGACCGGCGGCAAGCTGGTGATCGTTCCTCCGAAGGGCAGCGTCTACCGGACACAGGACAGTGCCATCATCGGCAACACCTGCCTGTACGGCGCCACCGGCGGCAAGCTGTTCGCCGCCGGCACCGCGGGCGAGCGTTTCGCCGTGCGTAACTCCGGTGCCCACACCGTCGTGGAAGGCACTGGCGATCACTGCTGCGAGTACATGACCGGTGGTTTTGTCTGCGTATTGGGCAAGACCGGTTACAACTTCGGCTCTGGCATGACCGGCGGTTTCGCCTACGTGCTCGACCAGGACAACTCCTTTGTTGACCGGGTCAACCACGAACTGGTGGAAATCCAGCGGATCAGCGGCGAGGCGATGGAAGCCTATCGCAGCCACCTGCAGAACGTGCTGAACGAGTACGTCGCGGAAACCGACAGCGAGTGGGGTCGTGAACTCGCCGAAAACCTCGATGACTACTTGCGCCGTTTCTGGCTGGTCAAGCCCAAGGCTGCCAACCTGAAATCGTTGCTTTCCAGCACCCGTGCCAACCCGCAGTGATATGCGCCTGAAGAGTTTGATGAGGTTTTAAAATGGCTGAACGTCTGAATAATGACTTCCAGTTCATCGAGGTCGGGCGCAAGGATCCGAAGAAGAAACTGTTGCGTCAACGCAAGAAAGAGTTCGTGGAAATCTACGAACCCTTCAAACCCCAGCAGTCGGCCGACCAGGCCCACCGCTGCCTGGGTTGCGGTAACCCGTATTGCGAATGGAAGTGCCCGGTGCACAACTTCATTCCCAACTGGCTGAAACTGGTGGCCGAGGGCAACATCCTCCAGGCCGCCGAACTGTCGCACCAGACCAACACCCTGCCGGAAGTCTGCGGCCGGGTGTGCCCGCAGGACCGTCTGTGCGAGGGTGCCTGCACCCTTAACGACGGCTTCGGCGCGGTGACCATCGGTTCGGTGGAGAAGTACATCACCGACACCGCGTTCGCGATGGGCTGGCGCCCGGACATGTCCAAGGTCAAGCCGACCGGCAAGCGTGTCGCGATCATCGGTGCCGGGCCTGCTGGCCTGGGCTGTGCCGACGTGCTGGTGCGTGGCGGCGTGACCCCGGTGGTGTTCGACAAGAACCCGGAAATCGGTGGCCTGCTGACCTTCGGCATCCCCGAGTTCAAGCTGGAAAAGACCGTGCTGAGCAATCGTCGCGAAGTCTTCAGCGGCATGGGCATCGAATTCCGCCTCAACACCGAGGTGGGCAAGGACGTGACCATGGAGCAACTGCTCGAAGAATACGATGCGGTATTCATGGGCATGGGCACCTACACCTACATGAAGGGCGGTTTTGCCGGTGAAGACCTGCCGGGCGTGTATGACGCGCTGGACTTCCTGATCGCCAACGTCAACCGTAACCTGGGCTTTGAAAAGTCGCCGGAAGATTTCGTCGACATGAAAGGCAAGAAGGTCGTGGTACTCGGCGGTGGCGACACGGCGATGGACTGCAACCGGACCTCGATCCGCCAAGGCGCCAAGTCAGTGACCTGCGCTTATCGTCGTGACGAAGCGAACATGCCAGGCTCGCGCAAAGAGGTGAAGAACGCTAAGGAAGAAGGCGTGAAATTCCTCTACAACCGCCAGCCGATCGCCATTGTCGGTGAAGACAAGGTCGAAGGCGTGAAGGTGGTCGAGACCCGTCTCGGCGAACCGGACGCCCGTGGCCGTCGCAGCCCCGAACCGATCCCGGGTTCCGAAGAGATCATCCCGGCCGACGCCGTGGTCATCGCCTTCGGTTTCCGCCCGAGCCCGGCGCCATGGTTCGAGCAGTTCAGCATCCAGACCGACAGCCAGGGCCGCGTAGTGGCGCCGGAACAAGGTCAGTACAAACACCAGACCAGCAACCCGAAAATCTTCGCCGGTGGCGACATGGTGCGCGGTTCCGACCTGGTGGTGACGGCGATTTTCGAAGGCCGTAATGCCGCGGAAGGGATCCTGGATTACCTGGGCGTGTAACCCCCGATCCAGAGCCAAATGCAATACCCCTGTGGGAGCGAGCTTGCTCGCGATRGCGGTGGATCAGTCGACAGAAATGTCGAATGTGACGCCGCCATCGCGAGCAAGCTCGCTCCCACAGTTGTTTCGCGGTGTTGCTAAACTCTGTATTTCATTGCGACAAATTGACCCGATAGACAAAAGCCTCCGCTCTTGCCGTGCCTTTTGCGCCCGGCTCTGAGAAAATGACCGCACTTTTTTTCCGGATGCCGACATGACTGCCCTGAAGAACGACCGTTTCCTGCGCGCCCTGCTCAAGCAACCCGTAGACGTCACCCCAGTGTGGATGATGCGTCAGGCCGGTCGCTACCTGCCTGAATACCGCGCCAGCCGTGCCAAGGCCGGCGACTTCATGAGCCTGTGCATGAACCCGGCGTTCGCTTGCGAAGTCACGATGCAGCCGCTCGACCGTTATCCACAGCTGGATGCGGCGATCCTCTTTTCCGACATCCTGACCATCCCCGATGCCATGGGCCAGGGCCTGTACTTCGAAACCGGTGAAGGTCCGCGCTTCAGGAAAGTCGTCAGCACCCTGGCCGACATCGAAGCCCTGCCGATTCCTGACCCACAGAAAGACCTGGGCTACGTGATGGACGCGGTCAGCACCATCCGCCGCGAACTGAACGGCCGTGTGCCGTTGATCGGTTTCTCCGGCAGCCCGTGGACCCTGGCGACCTACATGGTCGAAGGCGGCTCGTCGAAAGACTTCCGCAAGACCAAGGCCATGCTCTACGACAACCCGCAAGCCATGCACCTGCTGCTCGATAAACTCGCGCAGTCGGTCACCAGCTACCTCAACGGCCAGATCATGGCCGGTGCACAGGCCGTGCAGATCTTCGACACCTGGGGCGGCAACCTGTCGGCGGCGGCGTACCAGGAATTCTCCCTGGCCTACATGCGCAAAATCGTCAGCGGCCTGATCCGCGAGCACGAAGGTCGCAAGGTGCCGGTGATCCTGTTCACCAAGAATGGCGGCCTGTGGCTGGAGAGCATTGCCGAGGCTGACGCCGATGCGTTGGGTCTGGATTGGACCTGCGACATCGGCAATGCCCGCGCCCGTGTTGGCGACAAGGTCGCACTGCAAGGCAATATGGACCCGACCGTGCTCTACGCCAAGCCGGAAGCGATTCGCGCTGAAGTCGGGCGCATCCTGGCCAGCTACGGCAAGGGCAGCGGCCACGTGTTCAACCTCGGCCATGGCATCACGCCGGAAGTCGATCCGGAACATGCTGGTGCGTTCCTGCGTGCGGTACATGAGCTGTCAGCGCAGTACCACGAATAGCGATTGCCAGTTTCGACAAAACCTGTCCCGCCTCGTGCCGGACAGGTTTTTTTGTGCCGTTTAAAAGCTCAATCGATAAAGCATCACTTGCTGTAAGAATGTTTTCTTTCTTTGTCGGAAAATCGAATACACAGACTATTCCCGCCTGGCTCGATGATTACTCCTACATAGAACTCTTCGTTATCCCCGTAAGGTTCCAGACCCCTGTTCAGCGCAGCGCTGAACAATAACGAAGGGAACATCGCCGCCTGCAAGGTGCGTTGTTTTCGATAAGCAGTCTGGAATACATCATGAAAATTACATTTGATAAAAGAAGTGCTTTAACGGCCTGCACTTCATCGATGATCCTGTTATCGGCAATGCTGGCCTCTCAAACCGTTTCCGCCCATGGCTATCTGGAAGTGCCGCCTTCGCGTGCATTGGCGTGTCAGACAGGCTTGAACACCAATTGCGGTGGCGCGCAGTACGAGCCGCAGAGTGTCGGTGAAACCTTCAAGGGCTTTCCGGCAGGCGTCGGCGGTGCACCGTTGCAGGGGCCGGTCGATGGCAAGATCGCCAGCGGCGGTCTCGCGCTGTTCTCCGCCATGGACGCACAGTCCGCCGCCCGCTGGCACCTGACGGAAATCAAGGATCGCAATATCGATTTCCAATGGCGTTACACCGCGGCCCACCCGGCTACCAAGCACGAGTATTTCATTACCCGCAATGGCTGGAATCCGAACGAAACTCTGAAACGAGCCACTTTCGAAAGTACTTCGTTCTGCACCGTCGACGGCGGTAACAAGTTGCCGTCCAACRGCGACAAACACAACTGCACTATTCCCGCGGACAAATCCGGTCACCACGTCATCCTGGCCATCTGGACCGTCGGTGATACCGATGCAGCGTTCTACAACGCGGCAGACGTGAACATCCTGGCCGAACCGGAGCTGCCGGGCGGCTGGTCCTCCGTAGGCAACATTGCACCTTCGACTGCGTTGCTGGTGGGCGACAAGGTCAAGGCCCGCGCGTTTACCGCCAATGGCGAGAGCCCGGACTACAGCGTTGAAATCAGCATCGATAACGCTGAAGACGGGACGCCGCAAAACTGGTCGTTCAAGCTGGCGGAAAAAATCAACGCGACCCACACCCTCGTTCGCGCCGGCATCCGCGACGAGAGCGGCAATGTCGAACCGGTCAAAGGCACCAACAGCCTCTACGCACAAAAAGAAAGCGGGGTAGTCCGCTACGAAGTGCAGCTGGACATGAAGGAAGACACCGCTGCGCGCATGTCGGTGTCCTCGCAACAAGCCGAATACGTTCTGGATAAAGGCCGGGCCAAGGTCGACTTCAGCATGCTAGCGAACCGCCCGATGAACGTCGAAGCCACCTTGCTCGACCAGAACAACAAACCGGTAGGCACCACCTCGGCACAAGTGACCAGTGGCTCCGCCTCGCTGTCCATGGATGTGCGCAGCAACCCGGGCGCGCACACCCTGACCCTGGTCGGCACCACCCTGGATGGCCGCACCACCCGTCAGGACACCCAGACCTCCCAACTGACCGGTGAAGGCGCAGGCATCGAATACGACTTCGTCTTCCCTGAAGGCCTCAGCGGCTACACCGCCGGTACCAAGGTGCTGCAACCGAAGACCAACGAAGTCTTTGAGTGCAAGCCATTCCCCGAGTCGGGTTACTGCAAGCAGTACAGCCCGACTGCCAACGGTTTTGAACCGGGTGTCGGTGCTCACTGGCACATGGCGTGGGACAAGTTGTAAGCCCTCGCAACTGGCTTCAGGCGGCCTCGAAAAGGTCGCCTGAAGCCAGGCGCCTCTGTTGAGTATCGAGCTGAAAATGAAGGTTTCGAAGTTCTCCGGACAACGCTTTCGGGCATGCCTGAACAGCGTTTGTTGGCTCGCGTTGCCAGTGGGTTACGCGGTGTTTCTGGTGTGGCAGGAAAGGGAATTTCGCGAGCATCTGGTTTCGCAGTCGTCCGACATTGCAACCCTGGTGACGGTGCCTGTACGTGAGCCGCTCGAACGTGAGCCGCTCGAAACAGCATCGATTGCCATCGTGTTCGGCCTGACGACAGAGGCCACGCCGCAGCCCAGCGCCGAACCGCTGACTTTGCAGGCGAGCTTTGTCAGCAACGGATTATCCAAGGCACTGCTGGCCAATGCACAAGGCTCTCGTCTCTATCAGGTGGGTGAGCGCTTGCCTGGCGGCAGCGTCTTGCGTCGTATCGAGACCCACCAGGTTGCACTGTGGAACAAGGGGCGAGAAGAGCTGCTGACGCTCGCACCCTCTGGCGCACGTTTTCTGAAGGGACTCGAATCATCCGTCGATTCTCAACCGGTTACAACGGCCACGCGTTTTTTACGCCCGCTCAGCGGGCAACCAGAGTGATGAATTTCATGAACAGCTTCGTCGGCGCGTATTGGTTGCGCTCCATGCTTCTGCTTGCCGTTTTGGCGGCTGCAGCCTTTTCGGGCACGCTTCGCGCCGAAGAAAAATGGCAGCTGGCGATGAACAACGCAGAGCTGCGCGATATCGTCGAAGAGATCTCCAACATTCTCGGGACCACCGTGGTGCTGGACCCCAAAGTCTCCGGTCGAGTCACGGTCATGTCCCGGCAGGCCCTCGATCGTGAAGGGGTGCRCCGGTTGTTCTATTCGGTGCTCGATGCCCACAACTTCACGGTGATCGATGAGGGCGACCGGATCCTCATCACCCCGGTTGCCGAGGCCAGGACCCGAGCCGGCCAGGGCACGGTTAAAACCACCACGGCGTCGCAGTTCGTGACCGAAGTCATTGGCTTGAACACCAGCAGTGCCTCCGATATTGCCGGGCTGGTGCGGCCGCTGGTGTCTGCCAATGGTTATGTCGGCCCTTCGGTGTCGGCCAACGCCTTGGTGTTGACTGATACAGCCGCCAATGTGAAACGTATCGCCAGGGTGATCCGCGAACTGGACTCTGGTCAAAACAATCTGCACGCGGTGGTTCAGCTCAACCACGCCCAGGCGGGCGACGTCGCACCGGTGATCGAGGCGTCCATGGGCAAGCGCAATGCCGAGTCAGCGATTCAGGTACTGGCTGACACCAGGACCAATCGCCTCATTTTCATTGGCCCGCCGGTCGTTCGCCAGCGCTTGATCGAATTGGCCCGAGGTCTCGATACGCCGGCCACCACGACGCTCGACAATGCCCGGGTGATTCGCCTGCGTCACAGCGATGCCAAGCAATTGGCCGAGATTCTGGAGTCGATGGGGCAGGGCAGAAAACAGGCGTCCACCATCGGCAGCGCCAAGGACACGTCTGGCGGTGCAGCCTTCATGATCAAGGCCGACGAAAGCCAGAACGCGCTGGTGCTGATTGCTGAACCGGCGCAGGTGCGGACCATCGAAAACATCGTGCGTCAGCTGGACCAGCCACGGGCCCAGGTGTTGATCCATGCCGCCATCGTCGAAATCTCCGGCGATATCGCCGAGGCCGTCGGTGTGCAGTGGAACCTCAACACGGGCGATGCCAAGGGCTTCATCAACTTTCCAGGCACCGACATTCCGATCGTCGGTGGGCTGAGGTTCGACGAGAAAAGATCGGCGCCGGAAGGGGCGATCCTGCAATTGGGCAGTGACCGCTTCGGCGCGCTGATTTCGGCCCTGGCCAGCAACACCCATAGCAACCTCCTGTCCACACCGAGCCTGTTGACCCTGGACAATCAGGAAGCCGAAATCATCGTCGGCCAGAACGTGCCGTTCAAGACCGGTTCCTACGCCACCAACAGCAACGGTGCGGAGAATCCGTTCACCACCGTCGAGCGCAAGGACGTCGGCATCAGCCTGAAAATCAAGCCTTACATCAACGAAGGCTCGACGTTGCGCCTGGAGGTCGAGCAGGAAGTGTCGGACATCGCACCCTCGGTGTCGGGCATTGATTCCTCGGACCTGATCACCAACAAGCGAGCGCTCAAAAGCACCATCCTCGCCGACGATGGCGAAATCATCGTGATCGGCGGCCTGATCAGGGACAGCGTGCGTACCCAGAAAAGCGGCGTGCCGCTGCTGCGTGACATTCCCTACCTCGGCGCGTTGTTCCGCTGGAGCCGCGACACCCAGACCAAAAGCAACCTGATGGTGTTCTTGCGCCCGACCATTGTGCGCAGCAAGGAGGACCTGTCTCAGGTCAGCCAGCAGCGATACAACGCGCTGCGTGACTTGAGCAAACCAGGGGCGGGGGAAAACAACTCGTTGTTGCTGCCATCCGAAGCGCGCGGGTTGTTCGAACCGGCCGCCGATGCGCCAGTGTTCGATTTGCGCGGCAAGGCGCAGTAATTCATGAGCGAACTTTGCGAGCAATTGCCCTTCAGCTTCGCCCGGCGTTTTGGTGTGTTGCTGGAGCATGACGGCGACGACCTGCGCCTTGTCCTGCGCAACGACGCGCCGCTCACCGCCTTGGCTGAAGCGCGCCGGGTGTGCGGGCCGACGCTGCCGTTTGTCATCGTCGATGTCGAAGATTACGCCTCACGCCTGGCGGCAGCCTATCGCGAGGGGCAAAGCGCGGTGGAGCAGGTAGCCCAAGGGCTGGACGAAGAACTGGACTTGCTCAGCCTGGTCGATCAGGTCCCGCAAACCGCCGATCTGCTGGAACAACAGGGCGATGCGCCGATTATTCGCCTGATCAACGCGCTGCTCGGTGAAGCGGTGCGTGAGCACGCCTCGGACGTGCACCTGGAAACCTTCGAGCAGTACCTGTCGGTGCGCATGCGGGTGGATGGCCAACTGCGTGAAATGCTCAGGCCCAAGCGCGAACTGGCGACGCTGCTGGTGTCGCGGATCAAGGTCATGGCGCGCCTGGACATCGCGGAAAAACGCGTGCCCCAGGATGGGCGAATGGCCTTGCGCCTGGCCGGGCATGAAGTCGATGTGCGGGTCTCGACGCTGCCTTCGGCCCATGGCGAACGGGTGGTGCTGCGCCTGCTCGACAAGCAGGCCGGGCGCCTGGACCTGCATCGGCTGGGCATGCCGGACGATACCCTCGCGGCCCTGCGCCAGTTGCTCGGCAGACCCCACGGCATCCTGTTGGTGACCGGGCCGACCGGTTCCGGCAAGACCACCAGCCTGTACGCCGCGCTGAGCAGTCTGAATGACCAGACCCGCAATATTCTCACGGTCGAAGACCCGATCGAATATCACCTGCCGGGTGTCGGCCAGATGCCGGTCAATCCGAAGGTCGACATGACCTTCGCCCGGGGCCTGCGGGCGATTTTGCGCCAGGACCCGGACGTGGTGATGGTTGGCGAAATCCGTGACCGTGAAACCGCCGAGATCGCTGTCCAGGCTTCCTTGACCGGGCATCTGGTGCTCTCGACCCTGCACACCAACAGCGCGGCCGGCGCGGTCACGCGGCTGGTAGACATGGGCGTCGATGCCTATCTGCTGGCGTCCTCACTGGTGGGCATTCTGGCCCAGCGCCTGCTGCGCACCTTGTGCCCCCATTGCAAGGTTTCGTACATCGCCGACGCGGCGGCCTGCCAACGGCTGGGGCTCGACACGGCCACGCCGCACACCCTGTTCAAAGCCTCGGGATGTGAACAGTGCCAGCATGGCTATAAGGGGCGCATCGGCATTTACGAACTGGTCAACGTGACCCCCGCTGTCTCGGCGCTGATCCATCAGGGCGCCAGTGAGCAAATCCTCATCGACGAAACGCGCAAGGTCTCGCGCAGCCTGTTCCAGGACGGGCGTCAGCGGGTGCAGGAAGGATTGACCAGCCTCGATGAGTTGCTGCGTGTGACGCAGGAGGACTGACCGGTGCCGACCTTCGACTACCGCGCCCACGATTCCCTGGGACGCTCCTGCAAGGGGCGACTGGAGGCCGATGGACCCCGCCATGCGCGACAGTTGTTGCGTGAGCGCGGCTTGTGGCCACGTGTGTTGACCGAAGTCCGGGTCGGCAGTGGCACTGGCAGGCAGCCTCGCAGAGGAAGCCTGAGCGCAGCTGATCTGGCGCTGTTGACGTTGCAACTGTCAACGCTGGTCCAGGCCGGACTGCCCCTTGAGGAAGCGCTCGATGCGGTGGCGAAGCAGAGCTCAAAGCGCAAGGTGGCGAGCTTGCTCTCGGCGGTCAGGAGCCGGGTGATGGAAGGCCACGCCCTGGCCTCGGCGCTGGGGCAATTTCCCCGGGCCTTCCCCGAGTTGTTCCGCGCCACCGTGGCCGCTGGAGAACGCTCGGGGCATCTGGGCCATGTGCTGGAGCAACTGGCGGCCTACACCCAGGCCCGCCAGGCCTCGCGGCAAAAGATCCAGATGGCCCTGGTGTACCCGTTGATCCTGATGTTGGCCAGCCTGGCAATCGTCGGTTTTCTGCTCGGTTATGTGGTGCCGGATGTGGTGAAGATTTTCGTCGACAGCGGCCAGCCGTTGCCCTGGCTGACCCGGGCGCTGATCGGCGTGAGCAACGGCCTGCGCAACCATTTCCTGTTGTTGATGAGCGTGCTGGCGACGCTGTTCGGCCTGTGGCGCTGGAGCTGGCAGCAGCCGCAGTGGCGCCTGCGCTGGCATCGCTGGGTGCTGAGTGCGCCAGTCATCGGTGAAGTGCTGCGTGCCATGGAAGCCGCGCGGTTTGCCAGCACCCTGGCAATCCTCGGCAAAAGTGCCGTGCCGTTGGTGGACGCACTGGAGATTGCCGCCGCGGTCATCGGCAACCTGACCATCCGCGCGCGGATGGTCGATGTCGCCCGCTCCGTCCGCGAAGGCGGAACGCTGACCCGTGGCCTGGAACTGAGCGGCGACATCCCGCCGATGATGCTGCACATGATCGCCAGCGGCGAACGTGCCGGCGAACTCGACCGCATGCTGGCCCGAGCCGCCGAACAACAGGAAAGCAGCCTCGCCGCGCGCATTGCGCTGGTGGTGAGCCTCTTCGAGCCGGCCATGCTGGTGCTGATGGGCGGCGTCGTGCTGCTGATCGTCATGGCCATCCTGCTGCCGATTCTCAGCCTCAACCAATTGGTGAATTGACCCATGCAAACTGTCCGCAGAAACCTTTCCCGCGCGCAACGCGGTTTTACCCTGATCGAAATCATGGTGGTGGTGGTCATCATCGGCGTGCTGGGGGCCATTGTGGTGCCGCAGTTCATGAGTCGCCCCGATCAAGCCAAGGTCACCGCCGCCAGAATCGATATCCAGGCCATCGCCACCGCCCTGGAAATGTATCGCCTCGACAACGCCCATTACCCTTCGACCCAGCAAGGCCTGGAAGCGTTGGTCAAGCGTCCCTCCGGACTGCCCGCGGCACGGGGCTGGAACCCTCAGGGTTACCTCAAGAGCATGCCGGTCGACCCGTGGAGCACGCCTTATCAGTACCTCAATCCGGGTGTGCGATCGGCAGATGGCACTTACGACCTTTTTTCCCTGGGCGCTGATGGCGTTGCGGGCGGCGAAGGGTTTGCAGCCGAAATCGGCAATTGGGGCCATTGATCCGTGGGCTACCGCTGCCGAGGGTTTACCTTGCTGGAATTGATGGTCGTGATTGTCGTGGTCGGCGTCTTACTGGGCATGGTGAGCCTTGCCGGTGGGGGCAGTCCCGCGCGTGAGGTGAAGCAGGAAGCCGAGGTGATGATGCAGGTGATCCATCAGTTGCGTCAGCGCGCCGTGTTCGAAGGTCAAGAGTACGGCCTAAGGCTCAGTACCGATGGCTACCGGGCGATGCGCCTGGAAGTGCGCGGGTGGGAGCCGGTGGCGGCGCTTTCTCGCTGGCCCCTGAACGTGCGCGTACGTTTTCAGCAGGATGGCTATGCGGTAGCGCTGGACGCTGACGAAGGACCGCCGCAGTTGCTGATACTCAGCAACGATGAAACCAGTGCCTTCACCCTGACATTCGAGTCCGGCAACAGGGCCTGGCTGAGCCTGTCTGGCGATGGCCTCGGCGAGGTAACGATCGATGGTTAGCCCGCGATCCCGATCCGCCATGGGCGGTTTCACGCTGCTGGAAATCATGGTGGCGTTGGCGGTCTTCGCGACATTGGCGGCAGCCGTTCTGTCGGCCAGTCAATACGCGGTGAAGCAGCGCGGCGCCGTTGAGGCGCGACTGTTCGCGGCGTGGCTGGCGGATAACCGGTTGAACGAATTGCGCCTGCAATCCGGCCTGGCGGCCGGCCAACTACAACAGATCGTGTCGATGGATCAGCGCGACTGGGTGCTGCAACAGCACATCAGCGCCACCCGCGATCCGCGTTTGCTCCAGGTCGACATTCAGGTCAGCCCGGCGAACAGTGCACACGCCTTGCATCGTGCCAGCGGCTGGATACTCGCGGTTCATGAATAAGCAGCGTGGGTTCACCTTGCTGGAGCTGGTCATCGCCATGGCCATCTTCGCCGTGCTGGGGCTGGCCAGCTGGGGCTTGTTCGATAGCGTGCTGCGAGTGCAACAGGGCGCGACGGCTCACGAGCGAGAACTGAGGAGCCTGCAACGGGCCGTGGCGGTGATCGAGCGGGATCTGCTGCACATCACCGTACAGCCGATGGTGCTCGCACCGGCGCTTTTGCAGTTCCAGCGCAGTCACTGGCGCAATCCTCTGGACCAACCGCGCAGTGAGCGTCAGGCGCTGACCTATCGACTCGATGGCGGCGTGCTGTGGCGCGAAAGCCAGGGCGAAGGTACGGAGTTCGTGCAGCGGCAAAAACTGCTGGAAGGTGTGCGCGAGTTGAGCTGGCGTCTGTTCGACAACCCGTCCGGCTGGGTCGCCCTTTGGCCGGCCGGGGAGGATGCAAAGGCGCCCTTGGCGCTGGAGTTGCAAGTCTCTGTCGGGCGCTTCGAATCGATCCGTCGGGTGTTGCCAATGCCGGGTGCATTGCCATGAACGGGCACCAACGCGGCATTGCGTTGATCAGTGTATTGCTGGTCATGAGCCTGGCACTGCTGATCACCGGTGGCTTGTTGCGCAGCCATCACCTGTCGCTGCAAAGCAGTGGGCAACAGTTGCAGCAGATACAGCTACGGCAACTTGCATCGGGCGGGGAAACCTGGGCGTTGTTGCTGTTGCGCGACGCGTTACAGGACACGAAAAAACCCGTCGAGCGGATTCAAGGCTGGATGGCCATGGCGCCAGGTTTCGAGGTTGAAGATGCGCAGATCCGCATCGATATCGATGACCTCGCCGGGCGCTTCAATCTCAATGCGTTGTTACGCCAGGGGCAGGTGGATCAGGTCACCCTCAACCGTTGGGCGCGCCTGCTCGAGCTGCTCGAACTGCCTCCTGTGCAACTGAGCCAGGTCGGGCCGCTGCGGGAACTCAGCCAGCTGCGCTTGCTGCCCGGCATTGACGCTCGCTTGCTGCAGCGGCTGGAGCCCTGGGTGGCGCTGCTGCCCACCGACACAGCCTTGAACATCAACACCGCACCGGCGCTGCAGTTGAGAACGCTCGGCGAGGTGGATGCCGCGACCGCCGATGCGCTGGCGATTCAGGCCGCAAAAACGCCTTGGGCGAGTGTCCAGGCGTTTACCCAGGACCCATTGCTCTCCGGGCAGGGCTTGAGCAGTCACGGACTTGGCACCCATAGCCGCTGGTATCGGATCAGCGTGCAGGTGAGCCGCGACGGGCGCGAACTGCACCTGGCTACGGATGTCGGGCACGACTCCAAGACTCGAAAACTGACGGTGCTGCAACGACGTTTTCTTCCCATGAATAGCCACGAGAGGCAGCGATGAGCACTTGGCTTTACCTGACCGCCGAGGGGCAGGACGCGCCATCGGGCCTGTGGCCCTGCGTCCTGTGGTCGCCAACCGGTCAACGCCTGCCGATGCCTCTGAATCAGGCGGCCTCGGCATTGCAGGGGCAGGCGGTCGATGTGCTACTGCCCATGGAAATGTGCAGTTGGCTACGCAGCGAGCCATGGCCGGCACGGCGCAGACCCGAGGCGCAGGCCATCGCCTACGCCGTCGAAGATCAACTGGGTGAAGTGCTGGAAGTTGTGCATCTGAGCGTCGGCGCTCGTGATCGTGACGGCTGCTTCCCGGTCATGGTCATTGGCCGGGAAAGGTTGGCCGCCGTGCTCGACTTGCTGCGTGAGGCGGGTATTGAGGTGCGCGGGGTGTTCGTCGATGCCGATGTGTTGTCCGGCGATCAGCCATGCGGTGCATGGTGGTTCGGTCGTTGGTTGTTGGGTGCAGGCTTGCCTGCGCGCCTGGCATTGTCGCAAGACCACCTGGCGCTGCTCGCCCGGTTATTACCCAAGGACATGCAATGGCTGGACGAGCGTGAGGCCCCCGCTGTCATCGACCAATGCCTGACCCACCGTCCAACCCGGGCCATCAACCTGCTGCAAGGCGTGTTCACCCCGCGCGGCAAGCGTCTGCCCTGGCGTGCCGGCGGGTGGGCGCTGTTGATGCTGGCGCTGTTGACCTGGGGTGCCAGTGAAACGCGGATCCGCTTCCTCGACAGCGAAGCTCTCCGTCTCACCACCCAGAATGAACTGCGATTCAAGGCGCTTTACCCTGAGCAAGGCCGCATCGTCGATATGGCAGCGCAACTCAAGGCCCTGCAAAGCCAGCCTGTGGATTCGCAAAACACCCGCATTGCAGGGCTGGTCCAGTTGATTGACCAGGTGATCGGCGCCAGTCCGGTCGAGGTCCAACGCATCGAGTTTCGAGCAGGCGAAGGCTGGAAAATCCAGCTGACCGCCAGCGGCTTTACCGAGCTGGAGCAATTGCGTGAACGCGGACGACAACAAGGCATGCCCGTCCGTCTCGATAGCGCGAACAAAGCCGCTGACCGGGTGCTTGCCACCCTCACCGTGGAGGACGAGGCATGAAGCAGGCATGGCGGCGCATTTCTGTGCGCGAACAACGGCTGTTGCAGGTGTTGGGGGCTTTTTTGCTGGCGGTTGTGGCTTTCAGCCTGATCTGGCAACCGACCCGGCAGAGGCTGGAAACAGTCGAGCGACAATACCAACAGCAGGCGGGGCTGGCCGCGCAACTGCAGCGGGCGTTACCGCGCAGCCATGTCCCCGTCGACACCGATCAACCGCTGTCACTGCGCATCAGCGAAAGCGCCACGGCGGCGGGGCTGGAAATCCGTCAGATGGAGAGCGACAGCGATCTGCTGCGCGTGACCCTCAATGGCAATGCGCAGCCCTTGATGCAGTGGCTCGATGGGATCGAGCGCGGTGGAGTCGCGCTGCAATCCCTGACGCTGGAGAAGCGTGACGATGCCCTGGAGGCGCGGCTGGTGCTCAGATAGGCGAGGTGTTCTGCGGCAACAACGGCAACTTCGCCAGCTTCAACGCGATCAGCAGCGCAATCACCAGCAGCGAACCGATGAACAACCCGATCCCGTTCCACCCGCCCATATGCCAGAACACGCCGCCTGCCGTTCCGGCGATGCTCCCACCGGCGTAATAGCTGAACAAGTACAGCGACGATGCCTGCCCCTTGGCCCTGGTGGCGCGGCGGCCGATCCAGCTGCTGGCCACCGAGTGGGCGCCAAAGAAGCCGAAGGTAAACACCAGCATGCCGATGATCACCAGCGGCAGCGGCGTGAACATCGTCAAAGCGAGGCCAGCGATCATCAGCGCGATGGTGCTCCAGAGCACTTTGCGGCGACCGAGTCTGTCGGCCAGCGAGCCGATTTTCGCTGAGCTGTAGATGCCCGACAGGTACACCACCGACAGCAACCCGACGAAGGCCTGTTCCATGTGGTACGGCGCGGCCAGCAGGCGATAGCCGATGTAGTTGAACAGCGTGACGAACGCGCCCATCAACACAAAGGCTTCAAGAAACAGCAGCGGCAGGCCGGCGTCGCGAAAGTGCATGGTGAAACCGTCGAGCAGGCTGCGCGGGTGCAGCGAGCGGGCACGGAAGTTGCGAGATTCCGGGAGGATTTTCCAGAACACCGCCGCGGCAATCAGCGCCAGGCCACCGATCACCAGCATCGCCGTGTGCCAGCTGACGAAGTCGATCAAAACCCCGGTGATCAAGCGTCCGCTCATCCCGCCAATCGCGTTGCCGCCGATGTACAAACCCATGGCGAGGCCGATGTGCTGTGGGTGGATCTCTTCGCTCAAGTAAGTCATCGCAACCGCAGCCAGACCGCTCAACGACAATCCAATCAGCGCACGCATCAGCAGCACACCGTGCCAGCTCGGCATCATCGCACTGGCCATGGTGCACAGCGCAGCGGCGAACAGTGCTGCCACCATCACCGGTTTACGCCCGATACGGTCGGAAATCGGGCCAGTGATCAGCAGGCCGATGGCAAGCATGCCGGTGGCGATAGACAGGATCAGGCTGCTCTGCGCCGCGTTGATGGAATACTCGTGGGACAGCAGCGGCATCATCGGCTGCACGCAGTAGAGCAGGGCGAAAGTCGCGAAGCCGCCGCAGAACAACGCCAACACCGTGCGCATGAACGCCGGGGTGCCTTTTTCGATGTGGATTTCCGCCAGCTCAGCGGCGATAGCGTCCGGCGCTGCGGGAGGAACTTCATGGGCGAGTGGGGCGACAGCAGTTTTCACGTTGGACCTCGGAGGACGCAGCCGGTCAGGCAATGAAAAAATCATATAGCTGGCTAATGATTCAATCCAATATATTGTTCGACCTATTTGATAGCTTTTAYGACCTAATGGGGTTTCCATGGAATTGCGACATCTGCGCTACTTCATCGCCGTCGCCGAAGAACTGCACTTTGGCCGCGCCGCACAGGTACTGGGCATCTCCCAGCCGCCGCTGAGCCAGCAAATTCAGGCGCTGGAACAGGAAGTCGGCGCACGGCTGTTCGAACGTACCAATCGTCGGGTCGAGCTGAGCGAAGCCGGTCGGCTGTTTCTGCAAGAGGCGCGGCTGGTGCTGGCACAGGTCGACAAAGCGGCGGATGTCGCGCGACGGGCGCAACTGGGCGAGTTGGGTGAGCTGAAAATCGGCTTCACCTCGTCGGCACCCTTCAACTCGACGATTCCCCAGGCGATTTTCACTTTCCGCCAGCGCTTCCCGGCGGTGCATCTGAACCTGCGGGAGATGAGCAGCACCCAGGTGGCCGATGCGCTGGTGGACGAATCGATTGAAGTCGGGATCATGCGCCCGCTCGGGCTGCCGGACTGCCTCAGCGTGGTCGAATTGATGCGCGAGCCGCTGGTTGCAGTGCTCAACTCCAAGCACCCGTTGGTAGTGGGTAGCGAGGAGGGCTTGTTTCTGTCAGCCCTGGCGCTTGAGCCCTTTGTGTTTTTTCCGCGTAGCTACGGCAGTGGTCTGTATGCGCAGTTGCTCAGCCTGGCCCGGGACTCCGGTTTCAGTCCACACTTCGCCCAGGAGGCCGGTGAGGCGATGACCATCATTGGGCTTGTGGCCGCAGGTCTTGGTGTATCGGTGCTGCCGGCGTCTTATCAGCGGATGCGCATCGACGGTGTGGTCTACCGCTCGCTGCTCGATCCGGCGGCAGTGTCGGCGGTGTGGCTGGTGCAGCGCAAGGATCAGAAGTCGGCGATGGCGAGGGCGTTTGTGGAGTTGTTGACGCGGAAGGTTGAGGGGAAATAATCGTTAATACGAAAAGCTTGGTGCTCACCTGATGGGCGCTCGCCATTAAGCGATTTGGATTCAGCTTTTTTGAGCGAGTGTAGATGGTGGGGTTGAGCGGTAGGTACGCTATGCATTGTCGTGGCCGTTCGTCTGACGAAATGGTCGTGCTCTGCCATGCCTGATTTTTTGTTGCTGGGTCCGATTTCCGCTTATAGAGAGGAAGGAAGCTGCCGGAGGTGGCATTTTGCACTCGGTATTGTTCGCATGACAATGTGTCCATTAAATACCCTAGCGCATGTCTGACAGGTATCACATATCATTAGGTATCTGCACCGACGACACCGCACACTATGCCCCCTCGTCTCGCGCTCACGATGGGAAGGTCAAGCCTTTTAAAATGCTAGGCACAGGCGATTGTTGATGACATTCAATCCGCATGAAAAATTGATTTATCACATCACGGACATCACAAACCTCTCAGCTATCATGGAGTCTGGGTTGCTTTCTGATGCTGTCATGGCAGCCCGAGGTGGGCATGAAATAATCGGCTATCCCCACATCAAGCAGCGAAGACTTGAAGTCTTAACGGTGGATTGCTGCGACTCAAAATACGTGGGGCAGTTCGTCCCTTTCTATTTTTGTCCGCGCTCTCCTATGCTCTACACTATAAATCTTGGTAATACAGGTAGGGCTGCGGGCTGCCAAACAGAGATTCTCCATCTGGTGAGTACTGTTGGAAATGCGTTGCCTGATGATCGTGATTGGGCCTTCAGCGATGGTAATGCAGGAGCATGCCATACCTCTTTTTATGATGACTTGACCTCAATGGTAGACCTAGATTGGTCAGCGATTAATGCCAGATTTTGGCAAGGTAGGACCCATGAGAAGCAGGCAGAGTTTCTGGTTGAGGAGCACTTTCAATGGAACCGCTTTCATGGCATCGGTTGTCATAACGCAGAGGTAGCGCAGCGGGTAGGTGCGATTTTGCAGCGCTCTGCCCACCGGCCGGAAGTAAAGGTGAAAAATGACTGGTACTACTGACATGATCAAACTTAGCAAAGGCAATCTTCTCAAGGCGCCTGCGGAAGCTTTGGTGAATACAGTCAACACCGAAGGCGTGATGGGCAAAGGAATAGCGTTGCAATTCAAGCAAGCTTTTCCTGAAATGTATAAAAGCTACCAGCAGGCTTGCAAGGATCAGACAGTCATACTTGGAAAGGTACATGTCTATGATTTAGGTGGGTTGGTTGGTGGGCCGCGGTGGATTATTAATTTTCCAACTAAGGGTCATTGGCGGTCAAAAAGTAAGCTGGAAAGCATTCAGCTCGGGCTGGAAGATTTGGTACGGACAGTGAATGACTTACATATCAAATCTATAGCTATTCCGCCGTTAGGCTGTGGATTGGGCGGTTTAGATTGGAGCGAAGTGAAACCAACGATTGAGCAGGCGTTTGCAACTGTGCCGGAAGTTCAGGTTTTACTGTACCCGCCAAACGGTGCGCCTGCGGCTAAGGAAATGCTGAATGCAACGGAGCGTCCAAAAATGACCGATGGTCGAGCAGCTCTTGTAGTGCTGATGCAACAGTACTTGAAGGGTTTTTTGGATCCTTGCGTCAGTCTATTAGAAGTGCATAAGCTTATGTATTTTTTGCAAGAAAGCGGAAAACCATTACGACTTCAGTTCGAACAGAAGCCGTTTGGCCCTTATGCAAAAAACTTGCGTCAAGTATTGATAAAGATTGATGGCCACTTCATTTATGGTTATGGCGATGGTAAGGACGCCCCAACTAAACCACTTGAGCTAAAACCAGAGGCGGTTTCCGAGGCTGTTGAGTTTTTGAAAAACGATGTCGATACCCACAATAAAATGGAGCGAGTTGCAAAGCTAATTGAAGGGTTCGAAGATCCGTATGGTATGGAGTTGCTAAGCACTGTTCATTGGGTAATGTGCCATACGCCATCGGCCAATAATGATCCGGATGTCGCGGTCAGGGCGGTGCAGGATTGGAGTTCTCGAAAAAAATCTCAGATGAAACCTGAACATCTGAAACGTGCATGGAATCGACTCAAAAAACTGAATTGGGATAGTGAATCGAGAAGCAGTGCATCTATAAGTTAGTGTCTATCGATACCTTAATATAGCGCAAGATTTCTTCATTTTGCGCTCTCAAGTCAAACGATTGAAAGCCCCGTAGTTGTGTAACCTACGGGGCATTGTTCGTTTGCTTAAATCCTAGGTTCAACTAGCTTGGCTAAGGTGGCCATGCTGGCCACATGGAAGTTTAGCTCCTTCACCCCCCCCCCCCCCGAAAAATGTGTTAGCCGAACGTCTAGGGCGTCGCAGGTGGCTTCGAGTCTCATGGGAACAAAAAAATAGACTTTGGCTTTGCGAGCAGGGAACGGATCCGAAAGAGCAATACGGTAGRGCGAGACATATTTTTACCGCGAGCAAGCTTCCGTGCCAAATTTAAGTGTGTTGGGAGTATGCGTGCGACGAAAATTCAGCGCTGACTGTGGGAGATTTCCGAAATATCTCGTTCCGTTTTCCTCTTAGTTCAGGATATTTCGAAGGGGAAGGAGTTAGCGGACTTTCAGTCTTCGGCGAAGGCCGCGGTTGCGCGCATTGGTATCGATCGGTGTGCGTAATTGTTCGGTATACGTCGGTTTCTATGGACTCCGGTAATCAATGTTAAAGAGCAAAGATGTCATCTTTCCGCGAGGCTACAGCACCTTGCGGTGTTGCCTACAACTACGTCAGAATTCGCCGGCTTGTGCGTCTTTGGGGCTGCCAGTAACTTGAATCGCGTCACTGATTGTCAGTGATCGGGTTTAGTAGCCCGTGGTTTCAGGGCGTATGGCGCATCAGACTGTCAGGTATTCAGTTCCTGCACTTTATGGTGGCTGTGCGTAGGGCGCTTTTGGGCGCGCCGGCTTCCTGATTCCCCGGTCTACTAACCTGCGTACAGCTACCACCCCCTTGTTTAGTAGCTTGGGAGTGGTCGGCATAACTTGGTATTCAGGAAATGGACAAAACGACTCAAAATTCACCGGATACCGATCCGGACGCTCCACACCAACCTAGTACCCTCTTCCTCATAGCCCCCGACATCGACAACCACACCCTACTGGAATACGCCTGTGTGTCGCTGGCATCAGCCAATGCCATGGCGAGTGATTTCGCGAGGAATCTGAACGGAGCGCAGAGCAATACATTGTTGGGGATTCAGCAGTCGATCATGTTGGGGGAGCTGGCGGTGAATCGGGTGTTGGATAACCTCGACTCGCGCTAGTAAATCACGGGTAACTGATCGTTCCCGAAAGGGGCTTGTGAGACTCTGAGGATCCTGGGCAACCAGCCATCGCAGAGCCAGACAGGTCGATGCTGAGTCGACCTGTTTGAGAAAGACCCTATTGTGGCGAGGGAGCTTGCTCCCGCTGGGTCGCGTAGCGGCCCCAAAAGGGGACTGCTGCGCAGTCCAGCGGGAGCAAGCTCCCTCGCCACAGGTTATTCATTGCTTACCGGTAATTCTTCAAATTGCCTTGTTACGGCCAGCGCTTGAAAATCAGCGAAGTATTCACCCCGCCAAACGCAAAGTTGTTATTCATCACATACCGATTGCTCATCTGCCGAAACTCGCCGCGCAGGTAGTCGAGCTTGCCGCAGTGCGGGTCGACTTCGTCGAGGTTGAAGGTGTGGGCGTACAGGTCGCGGTTCATCATTTCGATGCTGAACCAGGACTCCAACGCACCGCAGGCGCCGAGGGTGTGGCCGAGGAAGCTTTTCTGCGAGCTGATCGGCATGTGTTCGCCGAACAGGCTGCTGGTGGCCAGGGTTTCGGCGATGTCGCCCTGTTCGGTGGCGGTGCCGTGGCCGTTGACGTAGCCGATGTCCGAAGGTTTCAGCCCGGCGTCTTCCAGGGCCAGTTCCATGGCCCGGCGCATGGTGATTTGTTCGGGACGGGTGGTGTGCTGGCCGTCGGCGTTGCTGCCGAAACCGACGATCTCGGCATGGATGTGGGCGCCGCGGGCCAGGGCGTGTTCCAGTTCTTCGAGCACCAGCATGCCGCCGCCTTCGCCGATCACCAGGCCATCGCGTGCGGAGTCGTAAGGGCGCGGGCTGCGTTGTGGGGTGTCGTTTTTCAGGCTGGTGGCGTAAAGCGCGTCGAAGACCATGGCTTCGGTCGGGCACAGTTCCTCGGCACCGCCGGCGAGCATCAGTGGCAGGCGCCCGAACTTGATCGCCTCGTAGGCATAGCCGATGCCTTGGCTGCCGCTGGTGCAGGCGCTGGACGTCGGGATCAGGCGGCCGGTGAGGCCGAAGAAGATGCTGATATTGGCTGCCGTGGTGTGCGGCATCATGCGCACGTAGGAGTTGGCGTTCAGGCCCTCGGCCACTGAGTTGAGCAGCATGTTGCCGAACGCCTTGATCTCGTCGGTGCTGCCGGTGGAGGAGCCGCAGGCGACGCCCATGCGCCCGTCCTTGATCGACTCGTCGCCCAACAGGCCGGCGTCGGCCAGTGCCAGTTCCGACGCACCCACAGCAAGCCGCGAAACCCGGCCCATGCTGCGCAGTTGCTTGCGGGTCCAGTGGCTCGGCACCTTGAAGTCATCGATGGGGCCAGCCAGGCGCGTGTTGAGCTCGGTAAAACGATCCCACTCGTCCATCCGGCGGATGCCGCTGCGGTTGGCCGCGAAGTTGCCGGCGATGGTCTCCCAGTCGCTGCCCAGTGAGGTAATGCCGGCCATGCCGGTGACGACGACGCGCTTCATCAGCACAGGCCTCCGTTGACGGCCAGAACCTGCCGGGTGATGTACGAGGCTTCCGCCGACATCAGGAAATTCACCGCGCCGGCCACCTCTTCAGGGGTGCCCATGCGTTGTGCGGGGATCATTTTCATCAGTTCTTCCACCGGCACGTTTTCGTCGAGCATGGCTGTGTCGATCAGGCCGGGTGCGACACAGTTAACGGTGATTTTGCGCTTGCCCAACTCGATCGCCAATGCCTTGGCCGCGCCGATCAAACCGGCCTTGGAGGCACTGTAGTTGACCTGGCCACGGTTGCCGATCAGCCCCGACACCGAGGTGATGCAGACAATCCGTCCGGCGGCGCGACGACGGATCATCGGCATCATCACCGGGTGCAGCACGTTGTAGAAACCGTCGAGATTGGTGCGCATCACCACATCCCAATCCTCCTCGCTGAGGGCCGGAAAGGCTCCGTCGCGGGTCAGGCCGGCATTGAGCACCACGCCGTAATAGGCGCCGTGGGTTTCCACGTCGGCTTCGAGAATTTCTTTGCAGCGGGCGCGGTCGGAGACGTCGAACTGCAGGATGCGCGCACGACGGCCCAAGGCCTCGACTTCGGCCTTGACGGCTTCTGCGTCCGCCAGGCCGCTGCGGCAATGCAACACGATGTCGTGCCCGGCCTGGGCCAGGCGCAAGGCGATGGCGCGGCCGATGCCACGGCTGGAACCGGTGACCAGTACGGATTCAGTCATCACTGGACTCCTTCGGGTTCATGGAGATATTGAGCGGCCTGGGGAGGGCGGAACACATTCAGACGAGCGGTGACGTGAATGCCGGGGGCGTTGATGTGGCACTCGAACACGCCCATGCCGTTATCGTCTTCCAGGGAGCGAATCCCGTGGATGGTCAACTCGGTGCCGGCCGGAAAACTTTCGACGTTGCATTCGAACTTTCGGCTGCCGAGCAGGAAGCCCAATTCCACCGCATCGCCACGCTGGCGCGCATGGCAACCGGCGAAGGCGGCCACGCTCTGGGCCATCAGTTCGATGCCGACCCAGGCCGGCAGGCTGCCGTCGGGGAGGTTGAACAGGCCATCGGGCTTGACGGTCAGGCGCGTGTGAATCTGCTCTTCATCGAACGCCAGGATCCGATCGATAAGGATCATGTCGCCAGCGTGGGGCAGCAGTTCGGCGAGCGGCCAGTCAATCATGGGGCGTCTCCGATAATCAGGCTGACGTTGTTGCCACCGAAGGCAAAGGAATTGCTCATCAGGTAGCGGGGTGCAATGGACGTCAGGCGCGTAGCCGAGGTCACCCATTGCAGCGGCGGCAGTTCGGGGTCGGGCTGCCCGTCCCAGACATGGGGCGGCAGGGCATGCTCGCGATTGATTGCGCAAAGGCTCAACCAGCAGAACGCCGCTTCCAGCGCGCCGGCTGCACCGAGGGTGTGGCCGGTCATGGGCTTGCTCGACGAACAGGGCACGCCGGCCGGGAACAGTGTCGCCACGGCCTGGCTTTCCATGGCGTCGTTGTGCTGGGTGGCGGTGCCGTGCAGGTTCAGATAAGCGATCTGCTCCGGTTGCAGGTTGGCGCGGCCCAAGGCTTTGCGCATGGCTTGCAGGGCGCCACGCCCGCTCGGCTCTGGGGCGGATATGTGATGCGCATCGGAACTGGCGCCGCTGCCGAGCAGGGCAATCGGTTGGCTGTCGCCTGCACGCTTGGTCATCAGGAACAGCACCGCCGCTTCGCCAATGTTGATGCCATTGCGGTTCACCGAAAACGGATTGCAGCGTTGTTCCGAGACCGCTTCCAGCGCCGAGAAACCGTTGAGGGTCAGTTTGCACAAGGTGTCGACACCGCCACACAGCACCGCGTCGCAAATGCCCAGGTCCAACAGGCGCTGGGCGCTCATCAAGGCTCGGGCGCTGGAAGTGCAGGCCGTGGAAATGACATAGGCCGGCCCGCTCAATTGCAGCCACTCGGCGAGGAAGTTCGCCGGTGCCCCGAGTTCCTGTTGCTGATAGTCGTACTCGGCAGGGAACTGCTTTTCGCGCAGGTAATGCGCCAGGCCCTGGCTGGCCTCGTCGATGCCCGAGGTGCTGGTGCCCAGCACGACGCCGATGCGGTCGCGGCCGTAGGTCTGGATCGCGCTGTCGATGTCCGCGCGGATTTGCAGCGTGGCTTCCAGCAACAACTGATTGTTGCGACTGTGATGGCGTGACATGTCGGTTGGAATGCTTGCCAGTTTGCCCTGGACCGCGCCGACCGGCAGCGTGCGTTCAGGCACCCACCCGGTCTGTTCGCGCATGCCGCCGCAGTCGCCGGCAAAGAGCTTGTTGGCCACTTCCTGCTTGTCGCGGCCCAGCGCGCAGACCAATCCGAGGGCATTGAGGTAAGCCGTCATGGCGTTTCACCCGTCAGGGGCGTGACTTGATAGGTCGGACCACTTGGAAACTTCAATTCAAAATTCTGCGGTTGTGCGTAGCGAATGTCCCAGCGCTCGGGCAGGGACCGTTGTCTGCCGTGCTGCCAGGCGTCGGGATAGTTGGCCGCCAGTTCGTCTTTCGGCGTCAGCGCAAACAGCAGCGCCGCGAACAGCTCGCGGGCTCGCGGATTGGGTGGCAAGAAACCATCGGACTCCCAGGTTTTATCGACCAATTTCTGGCGGGCCTGGGGAATGCCCAGCAGGTCCATCATCGACCAGCGAATACCCGCCTCTTCACGCTGGATCACCAGTATCCAGTCCTGGCGATCGTCGGGCTGTAAGAGCTGGATGTGCAGTTGCAGCGGCAACGGCAGATCCGGATTTTTTTCGGGCAGCGGCGCCCGGCCGGCGCAGGCGCTCAGCAACACAACCACGGCGACCAACAGAAATCGCAGAATGCTGGTTACCCCTGTGGGAGCGAGCTTGCTCGCGATGGCGGCGGCAAATCCGGCATATCCGTTGGCTGACCCACCGCTATCGCGAGCAAGCCCGCTCCCACAGGTTTGGTGTTTCAAGCGGCTGGCAATGAACATCACACAGTTCCTTCAAAAGGTTTGCGCGCCACCACATTGACCAGGGTTTCTTCCCGTTGGCCAAAGGGCTTTGGCTTGCACACACCCAATAGTTCGAGCAGGCCGAAATCCTTGGCGCGACTCCACCACAGGTACGGATAAGACACGTTTTTCTCGGTAAATTCGAAACCCTGCTGGCGAATCATTTGCAGATACTGCGGGGCGCTTTTCTGCACATGCATGGGGTGGCGGAACAACCAGCGGATCACCCAGGTATCAATGTAAGCCTCGGTGGATTCGGCGAACAGCAAATAACCGCCGGGTTTGAGCACGCGATAGAACTCGGCCAGTGCCTGTTCCTGCTCCACCAGATGATGGAAGGTCTGGTGACAGAACAGCAGGTCGATACAGGCGTCCGGCAGGTTGAGGCTGGCGCAGTCACTGCCGATCAACTCCACTGCCATGCCCTGGCGGGCCGCTTCTGCGCGGCTCTGGTCCAGGCTCTGGGGATCAGCATCGACGCCAATCAGACGACCGGGCGCAAAGGCCTGGTGCAGTAGCGGGAATGACTTGCCCTGGCCGCAACCGGCATCCAGCAACACCGGGCTAACCGGTAGCGCTTCGCTGAACAGGTTGCGCAAATCGTCGATCGCCAACCGCAGCACATAGTGTTGCCAGATCCGGCTGCGCAGGAACCACAAACCGAAACGGGTTTCTTCGACGTAGTGGTCGCTCAAGTAGTTCATGACGCATCCATCGCACAGAACTCCGATATCACCTTCAACCGGCGCCTGGCTTCGCTGACGAACGGGTTGCGTCGGTCCCAGGCGTACCCGGCAAGAATGGAGCTGATCATCCCGCGGATTTCAGGCGAACTGCCCTCATGGAAGATCACATCCTGGAAAGTCCCGGCGTACCAGCCTTCGACATAGCAACGGAACGTGTCGACGCCGCGCTTGAGCGGTTCGGCGAACTCGGTTTGCCAGTCGACGGCTTCGCCTTGCAACTGACGGTGCAACACCCCGGCGGCCATGCTTGCCGAACGCATGGCAATAGTCACGCCGGAGGAAAACACCGGGTCGAGGAATTCCGCGGCATTTCCCAGCAGCGCGAAACCCGGGCCGTGCAGGGTTTTGACGTTGGCCGAGTAACCGCCGATGGTCCGGGCCTCGGTGTCCCACTGCGCATTTTGCAACACACTGGCCAGGCTTGGCGTCTCGGCGATAAAGCCGCGCAGACACTCGTCCAGATTGTCGCTGCGGCCGGCGAAACGTTCCTCGGCGGCGACCACGCCGACCGAGCAGCGCCCATTGCTGAACGGGATGGTCCAGAACCACACGTCGCGCTGGGACGGATGAGTGGTCACCAGGATCTTGCTGCGGTCGAAGGCCGGGAGGTCGATACGGTCTTCGACGTGAGTGAACACGGCCTGACGCACCGGGAAATTCGACGGTGCCTCGAGGTCGAGCAAGCGCGGCAGCACGCGGCCGTAACCACTGGCATCGAGCAGGAAATCAGCCTCGATGCGGTATTCGCTACCGTCTTCGCGGCGCACGCCGAGCTGCGGTTTTTCCGGGGCATTGTTGACGCTGACGATGGTTTCGCCATAGCGAATCTCCACGCCTTGCAGCGCGGCCTGATCGGCCAGCAGCTTATCGAAATCGGCGCGCTGGACCTGATACGTCGTCGATTTGCCGTGGCTGAACGTCTCGCCGAAGTCGAATGCGCTGTAGCGCTCGCCCCAGGCAAACGCGGCACCGGTTTTCACCTGGAAACCGGCCGCGTTGACGGCGTCGAGCATGCCCGCTTCTTCGACGAAATCCAGGCAATGGGCCAACAGGCTTTCACCGATGGAGAACCGTGGGAAATGCTGACGCTCGATCACCAGCACATCGTGGCCCTTGCGCTTGAGCAACGCGGCGGCGATGGCACCGGAAGGGCCGGCGCCGATGACCACGACCTGGCGACATTCCATTTCAACGGTTGGCATGGGGGCTCCTTGCCGGGACAGCGGCTTTCAGGGGGATTCGGTGCATGCCGGTCAGGGCAGGCAGCAGTGTAGCGATCAGGCCCATCAGCATCAGGGCAAAGTACAGCGGCGGGCTGATGAGTTGCTGTTGCAGCAGCAGGTTGAGAAAGACGATCTCACTCAAGCCGCGGATGTTCAGCAGCACACTTTCCCGCCAACGGCTGGCGCCCTGGAACGAGGCTCCGGCCCAGCCGAGGCCGAGCCAGTTACCCAGCAGTTTGCTCAGCATCGGCAACAGCAGCAGGGCCAGCAGTTGCCCCCAGCCGAGGCTGTCGATCGCGCTGTGCACGTTGATCTGCACGATGCCGAACGTGAGGATCAGCGGGATGGCGATGTACGTCTGCAACCGGATCATCCACAAGGCCGGCAACGGCAGCACCAGCGGCGCTTTCAGTGCGGCCATGATCAACACATAGCCGATGCCGAAAATCAGCGCATTGAGCTTGAAGTGTTCGGCGAAGACCAGCAGGGCGAAAAAGCTCAGGCTGTAAAGCCATGTCTGGCGCAAGCCGAGCAACCGCAGCAGCACCGGCAGGCACGCGCCGGCCAGCGGCAGCAACAGGCTGCTCAGGTGCAGGCTGCCTTGGGCGATGCCGAACAGGGTCCAGCAGGCGAGGTCGATGAGGATCGCGGTTTGCACCAGTCGCCGGGTGGCGGCGGGTGGGTAATCGATGTGCCGCAGGTACAGGTACAACACCGGAATCGCGGTGATGGCGAACAACAGGCCGACGGCCAGCGAACTGATCCACGGTTGCGCCGGCAACAACCAGACCGCCGTGGCCAGGCCGCAGGCAAACGGAAGGCAAAAGCTGGGCAGGGCGATTTTCAGGCTCTGGCGATCCAGTTGCAGGTCGATCACATCGCTGAGGATGTAGCCCAGCAACAGGGCAAAGCTCAGGCTGTAGAGGTTCTTCAGCCAGCCCGGCGACACCAGCAGCGCACCGCTCAATTGCCATTGGGGCTCGATCCAGAAATACATCAACAGTGGCAAGCCGAGGGTCGCCAGCAACAACTGGCTGACGATGGGAATCAGGCCGAAATGCCGGCCGACACGGGTCGCCACCGCGAACAACGCCAGCGCCATCGCCCAGAACAGCACGACCATCACGCTGCCCGCTCCACGGCCGTGGGCTCATGCACCTGTTGACCGGCCCACGGCGCGAGCAGGAAGCTGAAGATCAGGCCGAGGCTCACCGACAGTCCGAAGTTACTCACCGCCGGGGTGCTCGACACCGCCAGCAAACCGAAGGACAGCCAGGTGGTCAACGCCGCCAGCAGGGTGCCCAGCAGGCTCACGGCCGCGCCGCCGACCTGTTCGCGCATCAGGATCGCGTAATCGACACTGATCGCCGTCACCAGCAGCAGGCCGAACAGACTGAACAGGGTCAACGGCTGCCCCAGCCAGCCGAGGCTGGCCAGGCTGCACAGCGCTGCCAGCAGTGGCAGGGACACGATGCGCAACGCGCCGCCGAGGCCGAAGGGCAGGATCAGCACCAGCACGATCAGCACGCAGGAGGCGAGTTTCAGTTCCGCGGCACTGATTTGGGTGGCCGCGAACACATTGTTCAATTCACCCAGTCGATCCACCAGTGTCACGCCGGGTAAATCCTCACCCTGGAGCCGCAGCAAGGCGGGGTTGTTGATACCTTGCAGGCTGACCATCGCCGCCACGCCATCATCGGTCGGCCCCAGCCACAGGGCCCGGTAGGGTTCTGCCAACGGGCCGGCCAGCGCGGCGTCGATGTCCTCGACAGGCAATGCCTGTAACTTCGTTAGCTCGGCTTGCAGCGCCTCAGCCGGTATGCCGATGTCGAGCAACGGTTGCCAGAACGACGGCAGTTTGCTCAATGCTGCGCGCACCTGTTGCTGTTCGTTCGGCGGGCTGACCAGTTGATTGAGCGACAGATAGCCCTGGAGCTTTTCCAGGCCAATCAATTGATCCAGTCGCTCTCTCAGGGCGGTTTGGCGTTCGAGCAACTGCTGCTGATTGGCGGCGCGTATCAGGAAGAACTGGCTGGTGGGTTGATAGCCGGTGATCCGGGCAATGGTCTGGGCTTCGTCGGTCAATTGTTGCGGCGCGCTGATCCACTGGCGGATGTCGTTTTTGCTGCCGAGCTGTAACAGTCCGCCCACGCAAAAGGCGATCAGCAGCGCCAGCAAGACGGGTGTTTTCGCCTGTTTGAGCAGCGCTTCACGACAGTCCAGCAACAGCTCGCAAACACGCAATGGCCACTGCGCCGGGCGCAGGTCTACGCCCTTGAGCAATGCCGGCAGCAGGCACACCGCGGACAGATAGGCGCCGAGCAAACCGGCGGCAGAGAACGCGGCAATCTGGGTCAGCGCCGGGAAGGGGGTCCAGGCCAGGGCCAGATAGCCGATACCGCTGGTGATCAGGCTCAGGGTCAATCCGGGCAAGGTCATGCGCAGGGCAGGCCAGCTGTGCCAGGGTTTCAGGCTCCAACTCTTGGACAGGTAATGCAGCGGATAATCGACCGCGACACCGATCAGGCTCGAGCCCAGCACCAGCGTCATCACGTGCATATGGCCGAACAACGCCACGCAGGCCACCGCACCGAAGAGCATGCCCACCACTACCGGCACGAACGCCAGCAAGACGCGCCAGCGCCGGAAGGCCAACAACAGCAACAGCAAAATCCCGACGGTGGCACCGCCCCCGACCCAGGTCATCTCCCGGGCAGCCTGCTGTTGCCCGTTGGCTGCGTACAACAAGCCGCTAGCGGCGAGCAGTTGCACGTCGTGCCGGGCGGCTTCTTCGCGACTGTGCTCGAGCAAGTCGGCCACTTGCAGCGGCAGGTTCATGTCGAAGGCGTTGCCGGTGGTGCGCGCGCGCAGCAATACCCAGCTCTTGCCATCGGCATCGGCGACCAGGGCGCCGCTGCCGATGTCCAGTTGCACCGAACCGCGTTGTGGCTGGCTGTTCTGGATGCGCCCGGTCAGGCCCAGCCAGTCGTCCTGGCTCGGCACCAGGCTGTAACCGTTGAACGGGTCGAACAAGGCCTGCACCCGTTGCTGGATAAAGGTGCCGGGGTGCTCGATCAGCAGTTGTCGGTCCGCCGCCTGGAGCATCGCCAGGCGACCTTGCAGCAACTGCGTGCGCAGCGCCGGCAAGTCGGCTTGCAGGGTCCACTGGACCTTTTCGAACAGTCCGCTGGCCTGCCATTGCTCGCCGAGGGTCTGCGCCATGGCGACGGCCTGCTGGCGATCGGTGTGGCCGACCAGCACCAGCATTTCGCGGTTCAGCGGTTCCTGCATGCGTTGTTCGGCGCGCAGTTCCAGAGCATCGGGCGCCGTGCCGGGTACCAGTTCCATCAGGTTGGCCGACAGTGGCGCGCCGTCACGCCATTGCCAACCGGCGAGCGCCAGTACGGCCAGCAGCAGGAGCAGAAACAGCCGTGGCAACCACCGTTCACTCGGCAAAGTCATGTTGCTCCGCATCGCTCAAGGGTTGGGTGCCGGTGCTGTCCTGCATGCGCAACAACGTGCTGTCGCCCTGGGTTTCGAGCAGTTCGATGCTGTGCACCAGTTCCGCGCCGGTTATGTTGATCTGGTTGAACACCTGCTTGAGCAGCATTGAGCGCGGCAACAGCGTGAGCTTCCAGTTCTGTGCGTCGCCGCTCAGGGACAATTCGAAATCCCGTTGCAGGCCGCTGCTGTCACCTTGCAGCACGGCCAGGAACAAACGGTTCTGCTCGGCACCGGCGCTTTTGCCCGGCAGCATTTGCCAAACAATGCCGTCACGCCGGGCAATGCCTTTGGCGGTGATGCGATAGTCCTGTTGCAGTGGCGTTTTCAGCAACCACAACAAGCCGTGGTTTTTTGCCAGGACGAACGTGCCCTTGCTGACCAGCGGCTGGGGCAGGGCGCGCAGGTGTTTTTCCTGGGTGAAACTGCCGTGGATCACCTCGGGCCTGGCCAGTTGATCGCTGAGTTGTTGCAGGTCGAAGGCATGGGCTAGTCCAGGAATGCCCAGTAGCACGCAGAACACTGTAGGAGCGAGCTTGCTCGCGAAAAACCTGAGGGCGCCGCGGACTGTCAGGTGCCCGGCGTCATCGTTAACGACCATCGCGAGCAAGCTCGCTCCTACAGGGAAGCGGGAGGGGTAGAAAATCATCGCAGAGCTCTCTCTACGGCGTCGGTGAACACTGTCGGCGAGGCCAGTTGCATCTCGCGGCTGGCGAGGTCGACGGCGACTTGTACCGACATGGCCCGGGTCAAACGTTCGCCGGTTTGCAGGTCGCTGATCAGGTAGTTGATCTTCAAGCGGTTCTCCCACTCCACAAGGTTGGCGCGCACGTTGAGTGTCTGGCCGAACACCGCACCGCGCACGTAGCGCAATTGCAGGTCGATCACCGGCCACGCGTAGCCTGACTCGTTCATCGCCGTGTAGTTGTGGCCGATCTTGTCCAGCAGCGCACAGCGGGCGACTTCCAGGTATTTGACGTAATGGCCGTGCCAGACCACGTGCATGCTGTCGACGTCAAAGAACGGTACGACGATTTCCGTGTCGGTGTAGAGAAATCCCTTGCTACGCATGCAGCCTCCAGTGTTGTTCGGYGATGCGTAGCAGGCACAGGCGCAATTCGCCTTCCAGCGCGCGGTCTTCGATGACCGGTGGGAAGTCCTTGGCCAAGGCTTCATGCATGGCGGCCAATGCGGGTGGCAGTGGTCGTGCATCTTCAGCCTGACCGCGCAGCCAGACACCCTGATTGGCCGCCAGCAGCGTGGCGGCCGCCACCTGTTCAGTGAGCTCCAGCACGCGGATCGCATCCCTGGCGGCAATGGTGCCCATGCTCACTTTGTCCTGGTTGTGGCATTCGGTGGAGCGCGAAAAGACACTGGCCGGCATGGTGTTTTTCAGCGCTTCGGCGGTCCAGGCACTGGTGCCGATCTGCACCGCCTTGAAACCATGGTTGAGCATGGCGCGGTCAGCCGTGGCGCCGGACAGGTTGCTCGGCAAGCCATGGTTATAGCGCTCGTCCACCAGCAGCGCGAGTTGCCGGTCCAGCAGGTCGGCGACGTTGGCCACGAGGTTTTTCAGGCTGTCCATGGCGAACGCGATGTGGCCGCCGTAGAAGTGCCCACCGTGCAGCACACGCTCAGCCTCAGCGTCGATGATCGGGTTGTCGTTGGCGCTGTTGAGCTCGATCTCGATGAACGAACGCAGCCAGTTCAGGCTGTCGGCCAGCACGCCCAGCACATGGGGTGCGCAGCGCAGGGAATAACGGTCTTGCAGGCGATGCAAGGGGGCGGTCGGCGCGTCGATGGCCAGATCCTTGCGCAACCACGCGGCGACTTGCATCTGCCCCGGGTGTGGCTTGGCGGCGAACAGGCGCTCGTCGAAGTGCTCCGGGTTACCCTGCAGGGCGACCACGTTCAGCGCGGTGATGCGCGTGGCCAGTTGCAGCAGGTAATCGGCGCGGGCGTACGCCAGGCAGGCCAGACCGGTCATCACCGCGGTACCGTTCATCAACGCCAGGGCTTCTTTCGGACGCAACACCAGTGGTTGCCAGCCGAGTTCGCGGTGGACATCGGCGGCCTGCCGGCGCTCGCCGCGGAACATCACTTCGCGTTCGCCGGACAGCGTGGCGGCAACGTACGAAAGCGGCGTCAGATCACCACTGGCGCCCACCGAACCTTCTTCCGGAATCAGCGGCAGGATGTCGTGTTCAAGGAACGCCTGCAGGCGCTCCAGCAACTCCACGCGCACCCCGGACACACCGTGGCACAACGACTGCAAACGCGCCGCCAGTACCGCGCGAGTGGCCTGGGCGTCGAGCAGTTTGCCCAGGCCGCAGCCGTGGAAGGTGTACAGATGACGGGGCAGCGCCTCGACGTGATGCAGTGGCACCGCGACCACGCAGGAATCGCCGTAACCGGTGGTCACGCCGTAGATCACGCCTTCCTTGTCCAGCAGAGAGTCCAGAAAACGCGCGCCCTTGGCGATGCGCTCGCGGTAGGCGGGATCGCTTTGCAACTGCGTCGGCACCTTGCGGTTGGCCAGTGCCAGCACATCTTCAATGCGCAAAGGGCGTTCGCCGAAGGTTACCGGCTCAAGCGTTGGCGTCGTCATCGGTCTTCCAGAAAGGGTAAAAGTTGAACCATTGTTGGGGCGCTTCGAGGCAATAGTGACCCAAGCGTTCGGCGTAGCGGGAGGCCCACTGATGAATGACCTGTTCGCGGTCGCTGCGTTTCCAGGTGATTGCCTCAGCGAACGGCTCAATGCTCAGTCGATAATCGCCGTCGGGCTTTTTCAGGCACAGCAGCAGGTTGACCGGGCATTTCAGCAAACCGGCCAGCAGCCACGAGCCCTGGGGGAACCTGGCCGGATGACCGAGGAAGTCCACGGTCACGCTGCGTCCGCCATGCAGCGGCACGCGGTCGCCGGCAATCGCCAGCCACTCGCCACGCTCCAGGCGCTCGCTCAGTTGCAGCATGATCCCGGGGTCGAGCTCGCTGACCTGGATCAGGCGCAAATTGGTCGCCCCGGCTTCGCCCAGCAAACGGTTGAACTGTTCGGCGTGCTTGGTGTGCACCAGCACGTTCATCGTGACCTTCTCGCCGATTTCCGCCAGTGCGCGGCAGACTTCCAGATTGCCCAGGTGCGCGCCCACCAGCATCTGCCCGCGGGCACCGCGCAACTGGTCACGCAGCAGCGCCGGGTCGATGATTTCGATTTGTTCGATGCTCAGCTTGCCGTTCCAGACGTCGAGTTTGTCGAGCATGGAGTCGGCGAAAGCCATGAACTGGCCGAATACCCGCCAATGGCTCGGGCGTAGCTCGCTGCGTCCGCTCCAGTCGGCCAGGCGTTGTTGATATTGCCAGGCACTTTTGCGTGCGCTGCGACCGAACAGGAAAAAATACAAGACGATGCCGTACAACACGGGGCTCAGTACCCGACGGCCCAGCACTTTGGCGCCGAAGGCGGTGAGCTTCATCAGCCAGAAACTGCCTCGTTCTTCGCGGTCGGCCCAGTGTTGTTTGTCTGCGCTCATGCCCGCCACCGTCGCCAGAGGATCACTGGCGCCCGCAGCAACATGCCAAAGAACAGCCGCGTGTGCATGCTGGAAATCAGCACGTTGTCGTGGAACATCCGAAAATGCGAAACGCCGTCCAGCGGGTAATGGACTTTGGTTTGCAGCCATTGCATCGGCAGATTGCGCCAAGCCAGGCGCACCAGGATGTCCGAGTCGAAGTCCATGCGCTTGCCGATTTTCGCTGACTCGATCAACGCCAGAACCGGTGGCAATGGGTAGACCCGGAAACCGCACATGGAGTCGCGAATCTGCAACGACAGGGTGTTGATCCAGACCATGACGTGGGTCAGGTAGCGCGCATATAAACGGCCTTTCGGCACGCTGGCGTCATATAGCGGATAACCGCAAATCACCGCCTGTGGGTAGCGGCGTGATTGTTCGATGAAGCGTTTGACGTCCTGCAAGTCGTGCTGACCATCGGCATCCACCTGCAAGGCATGGCTGAAACCCAGGCGCGAAGCTTCGCGCAAGCCGGTCATGACCGCGCCACCCTTGCCCTGGTTTTCGGCGAGGCGGATCAGGTAAACCATTTCACGCTGGGCCAGGCGATCCAGCACCCGGGCGCAGCGCGGGCTGCTGGCATCGTCCACCAGAATGCACGGCAGATGGCTGGCGATCAGGGCATCGACCACCGTGGTGATTGCGTCTTCGTGGTTGTACACCGGGATGATGGCGCAGGGGCTATGCATGCGCCACCTCCAGCAAGATCCGCCCGCTTGAGCAAGTGGCGGTTTCGTTGCGATAGGCGAAGTACAGTTTGCCGCGTACCGGGTCAAAGCGCAGGTGCAGCTGGATCTCATCGCCCGGGCGCACCAGTTGCTGGAACTTCAAGACTTCCATGCCGGCGAATTTTTTCGGCAGGTTCATCAGTTGCTGGCCCAGACTCAGCGCCCAGTCCACCTGCACCACGCCAGGCAATACCGGCGCCGTGGGGAAATGACCGCTGAAATAGGCCAGGTCCGGTGGCACGGCCAGTTGCAGGCTCCACTCGCCATGGCTTTCGACTTGCTCCAGCACCTCAGGCGCTTTGGGGCGCGGTGCCAACAGCAAGGCATTGACGTCGGCCTGGGGCAGTTTGCCCTGAGTGTTCAGCGGCAGATGCCGCAGCAGACGCCAGCGCCTTGGCAAGGCCAGGGCTTCGCAGTGTTGGCTCAGGTGCTGGCGCAGTTGCTCGGTGAGACTGCGTCGACCCTGATTGCGCAGCACATGCAAACCGGCATCGCTCAGCACCAGCAACGCTCCCAGGGAGGCACGGTTTTCCTGAATGACACCGAGCCGCGCTTCGACGACCCATTCATGGGCTGTCAGAGCCTGTTCCAGCGTCGGCAGCGAGATGCGTTTTTCTTCCAGCTTGACGATCCGGTCAAGTCGCCCAAGCAATTCGAAGCGCCCATCGACGGCGATGCGTGCTGAATCGGCAGTCTGTTCGACATGACCGCCAGGCAAGTAGGGCGAAGCGATCAACAGCGCGCCATCACTGTCTTGAGTCAGCGTGACTTCGGCAAAGGGCCGCCAGAGTTCAGCGCCCTGACGCCAGGCGATTCCGCCGGTTTCCGAACTGCCGAAAATTTCCGTTGGCCATTGCCCCAGACGTTCGTGAAGGCTCTGTGCGGCCTCGACCGGCAATGCACCGCCGGAGGAAAAAACCCGGCGCACTGAGCTCAAGGCAGGCCAGTCGAGGTTGTCGCCCATGCGCTTGAGCAACGCCGGGCTGGCCACCCAGGCGAAGGCCGGGTACTCGCGGCTGGCGCGTTGCAGGTCTTCCGGAAAGGCCAGCTGCCGACGTACGAACGGGCGCCCGGCGCACAGCGGCCACAGCACCCGAAACAGCAGACCGTAGATGTGCTGGGTGGCGACGCTGCCAATGATGCACGCCGGGCCCAGGTCGGCGCCCCACAGCTGTTCCAGGGCTTCGACTTCATTGGCCAGTTGGCGCAGTTTTTTTTCGATGCGCTTGGGTTCGCCACTGGAGCCCGACGTGCACAGGCTGAGTTTGCATTGATCGAGATCCAGCGCGGCGGCACTGAGCGGCGGCTGTTGGAAATCACCAAGGTGCGCATCGCCGGGCTGATCGGTCAGCCACAGATCGACATCATCTGACCAACGTTGGCGAGTCTGCGGTTGCAGGTCAGACGGCAGCAACACACTGACCCCGGCACGCCAGGCGCCAAGCAACGCGATCGCCAGATCGGCGGCATCCTCGAGGTGCACGGCCATCTGCCGGACACCCCGGGCTTGCAGGCCGGCGGCCAGGCGCAGCGCCTGTTCGCACAGTTGGGCGTGATCCAGTGCCGGAGCGGTCGCTACGGCGCGCTCCGGCGGAGCCTTGAGCAGCAGGTGCTCAAGTTTTATCCAATTCATGGGCGGCCTCGTACCCTTAGTCTTATCAGCCATTCAATGGCAAACATCAGGCCTATCAATCCGTAGGAAATCAGGCCGGTGTACAGCGTCCACCAGCTCAGCGGCGCCCAGAGGGTCAGGGCGGCGGCGCACACACCGTTGCAGAGAAAAAAAACGCTCCAGGCGATGGTTACCTGACGGGTATAGCGAATGCCCTCGGCCGGCAATTGCGGCTCGCGTACCCGGGCCAGGCGTTCAACGATCGGTGGGCCGAATGTCAGGCTCGATCCGAACAGCGCCAACATGAAGGCGCTGATCAACACCGGATACCAACGCAACAGCGCCGGGCTGTCGAACAGTGCCAGCAACAGGCAGAACACAATGGCCACCGTGGCCATCCACAGRCTGCCAGGCCGACGTTTGCCGGTCAGTGCCCGGGCCAGCCACAGTCCGCCCAGCAGCAGACCGAACTGCCACGGGGCGAAATGCTCCATGCCGAAATACACCGCAAAGGGATACAAAAGGCCTGCCAGCAGCAGGCCGAGGCCAATCAGTCGATTCATGCGGCCGGTTGAACCAGACGGTAGACCGCCTCGACCACGTCACTGACGGTACGCACCGATTTGAATTCTTCGGCGGCGATTTTCTTGCCGGTCTGACGTTTGATGTGATCAATCAGGTCGACCGCATCGATGCTGTCGATTTCCAGGTCCTGATACAGGTTGGATTCCAGGCTCACACGCTCAGGGTCCAGTTCGAAAAGCTCGACCAGGGCATCGCGCAGGGTGTTGAAAATGTCGTCACGAGTTTGCATGGTCCGGTCTCAAGCTGCCTGTTTTGCGGTGACGAACGCCGCAAGGCTCGCCACGTTACTGAAGTGATTACGTGTGTCCTTGGCATCGGCGTCGATCTTGATGCCGTACTTTTTCTGGATGGCCAGGCCCAGTTCCAGTGCGTCCACCGAGTCCAGGCCCAGGCCTTCGCCGAACAGCGTCTGTTCGTTGCCGATGTCTTCGGCGCTGATGTCTTCCAGGCCAAGGGCGTCGATGATAAGCATTTTGATATCACGGTGCAGATCGCTCATCTTCGGCGAGCTCCTTAATAAAGTAAGAATGTAGATAATCGTTGAGCTTGCGCGAGGCTTGCGGAGCCGGCCCCTGCGTGGCGAAAGTCTGTGGATCTATATCGGCACCGACCCGGAAACTGAAGTGCACGCGCCGCTTGGGGATGCGATACCAGGGCTCGGCCTTGGTCAATGTGGTCGGGTTGACCTTGATAATGACCGGGGTGAGGATTTTCGCACCCCGCAGGGCGATTGCCGCGGCGCCCCGATGAAAGGCCGGCGCCTGGCCGGGTTGGGTGCGCGTACCTTCCGGGAAAATGATCAGGGTCTGGCCGTCTTTCAGCGCGTCGGCAGCGGCGTCGAGCATGTCCATGCTGCCGTCGTTGCTGATGTATTCGGTGCAGCGCAGCGGTCCGCGGGTGAAAGGGTTTTCCCAGAGGCTTTGCTTGACCACGCAGTTGGCGTGACGCACCAGGCCGATCAGAAACACCACGTCGATCAGCGACGGGTGATTGGCAATGATCATTTGCCCGGGGCGACCGAGTTTTTCCGCGCCTTCAATGGTGTAGGTCAGTACGCCGGTGCGGGCCATGAAACGCACGAAAATCCAGAAACAGCGGCTGACCGTTTGCCGGGCCCGCAGCCGATGGGTCCGGGCGTCGCCCGGCAGGCAGTTCAGCACAGGGAAAATCACCAGGCGCAGGCACAGCCCGCCCAGCCCGAACAGGGCAAAGCTCGCGGCGGTGGCCAGCAAACGCCAGTAATAGGCGTCGCGGTTTTTCTCGGTCACGGGTTGCGTTGCCAGGTCCATACACGATTTTTCCAGGCATGTTGGCAGGTGGTTTGCTGGCCGAGCAGCATACGCAACAGATTCAGCGCGTGTGGCCAGCGGGATTTGGACAACACATCCGAGGGGCTGTTCAGGGACAACTGCCAGTCGGTACCGGGGGTGATCAGCAGGCCGACGGCATAAGGGAACGGCACGTCGTCGATCCAGGTTGAGTAAGCCTCGGGCGGCTGCTCTTCGGTGACCACCAGCAGTACCGCGCGAGCGCCTTCAGCCAGCAGCGCGGCAGCTTCCAGCATGCCGTGTTCCAGGCCATCACCTGCGGCGGCCAGGGCCGTCATTTCACTGGTTTCACCGCGCATGATCGACCACAAGCCAATAATCGCGTTATGCACAGACAAGCTGAACCGGGTCGGCGACAGCGGCTGATCGGCGGCCAGATCACTGAGAATGTCGACGGTGCGGGGCGTTTCGCCGTGACGGGAAACAAAGACCAATGGCAGATCCTGCCGACCTTCGGCCAATGGCCAGCCGACGCTGAAGGCCATCCGCGCCAGGCGGCTGAGCCGGCGGCGCTGCATGGCCGGCAGAAAAGAAACGTCGGGAGCGGCATCGCTGTCCGGCAGCACGGCCGGTTGTCGGCTCCAGGCCTGCCAATCGCTCACGCTTTCAAGCCCTGGGGCCCAGGCGCGCCATTGGGCGATGTTGAAGTTGATCACAGACATTCATCCCACCCTCACGGGCTTACTTGACGCGGGGGAGTGGCCGAGGGCCGAGACTTACCCTGCGTGGCGTTTGGCGCCGAGTGGCGCGCATTATCCCGGTGCCGGGAACGTGTAGCAAATGCTGGTTACATTTTGCTCAATAAGATGAAGCGGCTGACTCGAAAAAATTGAACGATTGGTAATTATTCACAAGGTTTTTTGCTCCGTCTGTCGGTTCTGGCGTCGAATCACCGAGCCGTTCAGGGCTTTTCAAGCAAGAGAAGGCAACTGACTGTGTAGTCCCTGTGCCGACAAGGTAGCGAAGCAACGCGGTGGACCACTACACTCGGTCATTCTTTGGTACACGGAGGTTTTGACATGCGGCGCGTGGTGTTCAATCAGAAAGGTGGCGTTGGCAAATCCAGTATTGCCTGTAATCTGGCGGCGGTCAGTGCCAGCGAGGGTTTTCGCACCTTGTTGGTGGATCTCGATGCCCAGGCCAACTCCACTCAATACCTGACGGGGCTCACCGGTAACGATATCCCGATGGGCATCGCCGACTTCTTCAAGCAGACGCTGTCTTCCGGGCCGTTCTCCAAAAAGAATCAGGTCGACATCTACGAAACCCCGTTCGATAACCTCCATGTCATTACCGCCACCGCCGAGCTGGCGGACTTGCAGCCAAAGCTTGAGGCCAAGCACAAGATCAACAAGCTGCGTAAGTTGCTTGAAGAACTGGGCGAAGACTACGACCGGATTTACCTCGATACTCCGCCCGCGCTGAATTTCTATGCGGTTTCAGCGTTGATTGCCGCCGATCGTGTGTTGATTCCCTTCGATTGCGACAGTTTTTCACGCCAGGCACTGTACGGCCTGATGGCCGAAATCGAAGAGTTGAAGGACGACCATAACGAAGGCCTGGAAGTCGAAGGCATCGTCGTCAACCAGTTCCAGGCCCGCGCCAGCCTGCCCCAGCAAATCCTCGACGAACTGATCGCCGAAGGCCTGCCGGTGTTGCCGGTGTACCTGGCCAGCTCGGTACGCATGCGCGAATCCCACCAGGCCAACACGCCGCTGATCCATCTCGACCCGCGGCACAAGCTGACCCAGCAATTCGTTGAGCTGCACAACTTGCTGGAAAACGCCTGAAAAACCTGTGGGAGCGAGCTTGCTCGCGATAGCGGTTTATCAGTCAACAGAGATGTTGAATATGAAGCCCTCATCGCGAGCAAGCTCGCTCCCACAGGGTCTGTGGTGCTTCAGATCCCCTGGCTACGCAACCAGCCCATCAGTTGCGGTAACGGGAAAGCCCCGCTCTGCCGGGCGACTTCCCGGCCGTTCTTGAACAGGATCAGGCTCGGAATCGAGCGAATCCCCAATTGCGCCGACAACTGCTGGTTCGCCTCGCTGTCCAGTTTGGCCAGCCGACACTTGCCCTCCAGTTGCCCGGCTGCCTGCTCGAACACCGGCGCAAACGACTTGCACGGCCCGCACCAGTCCGCCCACACGTCCACCAGCAGCGGCAGATCGCCCTTGATCTGGCTGGCGTAGTCGCCTTGCTTCAATTCGAACGGTTTGCTCAGCAGGACTTCGGCCTTGCAGCGCCCGCATTTCGGGTGGTCATTGAGGCGCTCGGCGGGAATGCGGTTGAGGCCGTTGCAGTGAGGGCAGGGGATGAGGAGTGGGTCGGTCATGAGCAAGATCCAATGGGAAGCTGATAACACCTAGTTGGAGACGTTTGCTCATATTTTCAATCGTGCAGCGACAGGCGATAAAACTAGGCTGAGTCGTGCTAAGCCACACCGCTGGTCTGCCAAGGATTATCGCAACTTGCGATATTTTTGATCTGTGATTAACTCCCCATAGCAAAGTGCGATAAGGATGTTGCATGCATGTTCTCACCGAAAAAAGAGTACGTGAAGCCAAGGCCAAATGGCCAATGGCAGCCAACGCGCTGGATCATTGGTATCAATTAGCCAAAGGAAGCAAACCGCCGGATTTTGCAGCGATGAGAGCCACATTCCCTGCTGTCGACAAGGTAGGTGAGTTTCATGTTTTCGATATCGGTGGTAACAAGTTGCGGCTGATAGCTTTTGTCAGATATCGATCGCAAAAGCTTTATATCAAGCATGTGCTGGATCACCGCGAATATGACCGCGGCAAATGGAAGGAGGAAAGAGCATGAGTGTCCTGATCAAAAGAGCTGCCGAGCACTGGGAATTCGTCTCACCGCTGCTTCGAAAGCCGAAAAGCGAAGATGACTATGACCTGCTGGCGCATGCGCTGGACGAGTTGCTCGAGATGACCGGCGATGATGAGTCCCACCCGCTGATGAGTCTGGTGGATATCATCGGTGACTGGATTGAGGAGTGGGACCATAAGCATCACCCGATGCCGAAGCCTGGCGGGGTCGAGGTTCTTGGCTACTTGATGCGTGAACACGGCCTGAGTCAGAGTGACCTGCCTGGCATCGGCCCTCAGTCTGTGGTTTCCGAGATCCTGAGTGGCAAGCGCCAGCTCAACCTGCGACAGATCCGCTGGCTGGCCGAGCGCTTTGGTGTGTCGGCAGAGGTCTTTATCTGACCCGCATCACGACGAACAACTGATCTCCAGATGCTTGCCCCACTCCGGTGGTCGCTCGGCATAACTTTCCATCCCCGGTTGTTCCACGAACGGATTGCTCAGCACCGCGTGCAGTCGGCGGACTTCCGAGTAGTCGCCGTTCTGCGCCGCCTCGATGGCCTTTTGCGCCAGGTAGTTGCGCAGGATGTACAGCGGGTTGACCGCGTGCATCCGCTGGCTGCGCTGATGTTGATCAAGCGTGCCTTCACGGGCCACCCGGGCGACGTAGAGTTCGCCCCAGGCATCAAAGCCCTTGAGGTCGACGAAGTCGTCACGCAAGCGGGTGATGGCCTGTTGCGGTGCTTCATCACCCAGGCGACGGAAAAACAGGCTGTAGTCGACGCCGCTGTTTTGCATCAGTTGCAGCAGGCCCTCCAGCAACTTCTGGTCGTCGTCTTCAGCAGTGGTCAGGCCGAGGCGGCGGCGCATCAGGTCCAGGTAATGGGCCTGGAACAGCGGCAGGTACAGGCCGAGGGTTTCGCGCAGGGCTTCGACGCTGATGAACGGCGTCAGGGCCTGGGCCAACGCGCTGAGGTTCCACTGGCCTATCGGCACCTGGTTGCTGAAGGAGTAGCGGCCCTGGTCGTCGGAGTGATTGCAGATGAAGTTGGCGTCGAAGTCGTCGAGGAAGGCGAACGGGCCGAAGTCGAAAGTAATCCCGAGGATCGACATGTTGTCGGTGTTCATCACCCCGTGGCAGAAGCCATAGGCCTGCCATTTGGCGATCAGTTCGGCATTGCGCTCGACCACTTCGCGGAACATCGCCAGGTACGGCTCTGGTTGTTCCAGGCACTCCGGGAAGTGCATGGCCAGCACGTGATCACCGAGCTCTTTCTGCTGCTCCGGGCGCTTGGTGTAGTAGAAATATTCGAAGTGCCCGAAGCGCACATGGCTCGGCGCCAGGCGCAGGACCATGGCCGCGCGCTCCTGCTTTTCGCGCCACACCGGGGTATCGGAGCCGATTACGCACAAGGCGCGGGTGGTCGGGATGTTCAGGGCGTTCAGGGCTTCGGAAGCGAGGAATTCGCGGATCGACGAACGCAGTACCGCCCTGCCATCGCCCATGCGTGAAAATGGCGTCTGGCCGGCGCCCTTGAGGTGCAGGTCCCAATGTTCGCCGGCCTCGTTGTACACCTCGCCGAGCAACAGGCCGCGACCGTCGCCCAGTTGCGGGTTGTAGGAACCGAACTGATGCCCGGAATAGACCATCGCCCTCGGGATCGCGTCGGCCCAGAGCTTATGGCCGCTGAACAGTTCGGCGAACTCCGGGGTTTCGGCCTCGGCCGGGTCAAGGTCCAGCAGCGCCATGGAGGCGGGGCTGGCCACGACCAGGCGCGGATTATCGATGGGCTCGGGCAGCACATGGGCGGAAAACGCATCGCCCAGGCGGTCGAAGCGATTATCGAAAGTGAGTTCGTCGAGGGCTTTCAAGGGCCGGCTCCAGCAGAATGTCCGAGCATTCTGCTGGGGAAAGGCCGGTTAGTCGAGTTCGGCGGCGGGCGGCTCTTTCGATGCCTTGCCGTCGACCAACGGCACGATGGTCTTCGCTTCCGGCTCGATCGGCACCATCTTGTATTCCTGGCCGTGGAGGTTCTTGAGGTAGACCTCCATCTGCCGGAACGAGATGTTGATGTGCTGCTTCTTGAACTCGCGGTTGATGAAGCGGTTGACCTCGTCGAGTACCGGGTTGCGGTCGCCGAGGTCGCGCACGTGCATGCGCAACTCGTGGTCGAGGGTGCTTTCGCCGAAATTCAGGAAGTACACGTGTGGCTCCGGGTCTTTCAGGACGCGCGGGTTATCGCGCGCGGCCTTGAGCAACAGCTCTTTCACCAGGTCCAGGTCCGAGCCGTAGTCGACACCGAGCTTGAGGGTCACCCGGGTGATGGTGTCGGTCAGCGACCAGTTGATCAGTTGCCCGGTAATGAACGTCTTGTTCGGGACAATGATGTCCTTGCGGTCGAAGTCGGTGATGGTCGTAGCACGGATGCGGATCTTGCTTACGGTCCCCGACAGGTTGCCGATGGTGATGGTGTCACCGATCCGCACCGGGCGTTCGAACAGGATCATGATGCCGGAAATGAAGTTGGCGAAGATCTCCTGCATGCCGAAACCGAGACCGACCGACAGTGCCGCCACCAGCCATTGCAACTTGTCCCAGCTTACGCCGAGGGTCGACAGCGTCGAGACGAAACCGACGCCGGCGATCACGTAGGACAGCAATGTGGTGGTCGCGTAGGCGCTGCCCTGGGCCAGGTTGAGTTTCGACAGCACGAACACTTCCAGCAGACCGGGCAGGTTGCGCGCCAGGGCGAAGGTGATACCGATGATGATCAGCGCGCCGAGCATGTCGCCGATGCTGATCGGCACCATGCTCATATTAGCGCCGGTGCCGCTGGTGTATTCGTAGAGCGTGACATTGTCCAGGTACGAGAACACCGTGATCAGGTCGGCCCAGACCCAATACAGTGCCGCCATGAAGCCACCGAGCAACGCCAGGCGGATCAGGCGCAGGGACTGTTCGTTGACCTTCTCGATGTCCATCGTCGGTTCTTCGATCACGGCTTCGCCATCGCCGGCCTCCTTGGCGGCCAGTCGTTTGGCCCGGGCGCGCTGGTAGGCCAGACGCCTGGCCGCCACGCTGAGGCCGCGCACGAAAGTGGCTTCGATCACCAGCCAGAACATCAGCAGGTACAGGGTGTTGATCAAGCGGTCGCTGAGCTTGAGCGCGGTGTAGTAGTAGCCGAAGCACACGGCCACGAACAACGCGACGGGTAGGGCGGTGAACAGGATCCCCACCAGTTTGCGGAACAGCGAGGCGTTCTCGTGGGTCGGGCTGCTGATGAGCAAGCGGCTGAGCAGCAAGGTCATCAAGGCGTAGCAGATGAGCACCACCGGCATGCCGATCACGTCATCGGCCAGCGCCGCCGGTTGCTGTTCGGCAACGGCGACTACGGTCACCAGTGCCATCACCACTATGCCGAGGCGGCGGACCCATCTGCGCAGGAATTCCACCTGGGGTTTTTCCCAGCGGAAATGCAGTTCTGCCACACCACCCGGTGCGAGGATCCGGTAGGCGGTGTAGAACACCAGCCAGGCCCCGGCCATTTGCAGCAGCGCCGCGCCCATATTGGCGTTCTGCCCACGGGCGTCGATTCGCAGGGCCAGCCCGCACAAGGCGAGGCCCAGGGAAACCGGCATCGCCAGCAGAATATTGATCAGAATCGCCTGCGGCGTGTGCCACTGGCTATCGCGTTTGAAGTGACCGATGTCCTGGTGAACCTTGTTCAGTCGCGCGTACAGATTCTTGCGCCGCCACAGCAGTGCGCCGATCAGCAGGGCCAGCGGCAGGAACAGCAGCGGGCGCTGGGTCAGGCCGTCGGTCAGTTCGCTCAGGCTTGAAAGAACCGGTAGTGAATCGAGTTGCCGCTGGAGGCGATCCGGCACACTGCTGATCCACTCCAGCTCCAGCGGCTTGTTGCTGGGAATCCAGAACATTTGCTCATCGAGCGTCGCCCGCAGGCTTTGCGCCGTGCTGAGCAGTTGTTTCTGGTTCAGTTGCAGGGTGATGGATTCATTGAGCACCGCGCTCAGTTCGCGATTGAGGCGTTCCAGCAGGTCGGTGCGGGTGGTGGCCAGCTCCATCAGGCTTTTGCGCAGTTGTGGCGTGACTTGCTCGGGCGGCTGGGTCGACAGCAGGTTTTCGACATAGGTGGTCGGATTGCTCAGCAACTCCCGTTGCTGGCTGACTTCGAATTGGTACAGGCGAATGTCGGCGATCTGATCGGCCAGGTTGCGGTCGAGCCGCAGGCGCGGCAACGCCTGTTTCTGTTTGTAGAGAATCTTCGAGAGCAGCAGGCTGCCTTTGAGCACGTTGATTTGCTCGTCCAGGGCCGAGTCGCTCTGGGTCAGGCTGTCCAGCTGTTGCTTGGTCTGCAGGTTTTGCTGGGTGACTTCGTTGAGACGGTCGGTGCTTTTGAGCAGGTAGTCCGAAAGTTTCAGGTTGGTCGCGCTTTCGGTGGCCAGCAGGCTGCTGCCGCCGGCCTTCTGCGCTTCGATGGATTGCTGGGTGACCGTTTCCTGGGACAACGCCAGACGCTTCTGGTTGATCAGGGTTTGCAGTTCCTGGATTTCCCGATCCAGGCGGTCGGATCGCTCCGACAACAGGTCGTGCTGGCTGTTGCCGAGGTCCTGCAATTGGGTATTGCCGGCCAGTTCCTGGCGCCGTAGCGGGATCAGGGCGTTCAGCGCTGCAAGCTCGGCATTGAGCTGGTCGCGCTGCTCGGCGCTCAAGGCCTTGCCGCCGTCCTTGCCGTTCTTGAGGATGGTATTGATCTGCTGAATGCGCGTCTGGCTGCTGGAGATCTCCGCCTGGGCGCGCTCGGGGCGGGTCTGGGCGGTGATGATCAGGCTGTTGGCATCGGCCAGGGCTTTTTGCAGGTCGCTTTGCTGGGTGGAACGCTCGGTGAGCATTTGCTCAAGCTGCTGGATCGGTTCTTTGGCGAATCGCTGCGCCACCGGCACCACGTTACTGGCTTTGAGGCGGGTCAGTTCCCGCTGGTTCTCGACGGTCTGTTTGGGCGCATTGTTCAATTGCTGCTTGAGCGCGGTCAGTTTCTGCTCGTAGTCACGCTTGTTGTTGAGCTGGTTCAGCGTGCTTTGCAGGACGGTTTGCAGGGCCTTCTGATCGGCTTCCGGCAGTTTGCGGTCGGCGATCTTGTCCAGGCTCGCCTGCACGGCTTCGCTGGAAGGCGGTTCGGCCGCTTGCAAAGTACTGACAGAGAGACTCAAACCCAGCAGGGCGATGGCGAAGATGGAGCGCAGATTAGGCATAAAGACCGGTCAAGCAAGTGATAGTGGAAGCAGTTTAGAGGAAGAGTCCGGGACCCGGGCGACTTCCTTCGGGGAATCTGACGCCCACTTTGCCGATCTTGTTCCCGTCCATGACCGCCACGGTCCAGATGGTGTTGTTCCATTCAACCTGGTCACCCACCACCGGCGCGCCGCCGACCTTATGGGCAATGAAGTGGCCCAGGGACATGTCCGGATCGATGCCTTCGACCTTCAGGCCATAGAGGGCCGCAACCGCGGCCAGCTGGGCGTCTCCTTCGAGTACGAAGTCGCCGAAGAAGCGCAGATCGAGGCCCCGTTGTGGCGCCTGGCTGAAGAGTTTTCCGAGGGCCGGCAGGTTGTGTTCATGGCCGATAACACACAGCAAATCATCGACTTCGAGCACCGTACTACCCGACGGATGGAGCAATTGTTGGCCACGAAACAGGGCGGCGATACGGGTGCCTTCGGGCATTTTCAGCTCGCGCAGGGGCGAACCGATGCACCATTTTTCCGCGCCGAGGCGATAAACGAACAGCTCCCACTCACTGGTGACATGCACTTCCAGGGCCGAGCGGGAGATGGGCGCAGGCTCCGGGGGCACCGTCACCTTCAGCAGCTTGGCGACCCACGGCAGGCTCGTGCCCTGAACCAGCAGCGACACCAGCACGATAAAAAAGGCGAGGTTGAAGTACAGCTGGGCGTTGGGCAGGCCGGCCATCAGCGGGAACACCGCGAGAATGATCGGGACCGCGCCGCGCAGGCCGACCCAGGAAATGAACGCTTTTTCGCGACCATGGAACGCCTTGAACGGCAACAGGCCAACCATCACTGAGAATGGCCGGGCAAACAGAATCATCCACAGCGCCAGGGCCAGTGCTGGCAAGGCGATAGGCAGCAGATCGTGAGGCGTCACCAGCAGCCCCAGCACCAGGAACATGCCGATCTGCGCCAGCCAGGCCATGCCGTCGAGCATATGCAGGATGCCGTGGCGGCTGCGCACCGGGCGGTTGCCGATCATCAATCCACACAGGTACACGGCGAGGAAGCCGCTGCCGTGCAGGGCGTTGGTCAGGGCAAACACCACCAGGCCACCGGCGATGACCAGAATCGGATACAGGCCGGTGGCCAGGTTGATGCGGTTGACCAGTTGCAGCATGAGCCAGCCGCCGCCCAGGCCGATGACGCCACCGATGCCGAATTCGCGCAACAGGTGGGTCAGCAGGCTCCAGTGCAGGCCGGTCTGGCCGCTGGCGAGCATGTCGATCAGGGTAACGGTGAGGAACACCGCCATCGGGTCGTTGCTGCCGGATTCGATTTCAAGGCTGGCGGTTACCCGTTCGTTCAGGCCTTTACCGCCCAATAGCGAGAACACCGCCGCGGCATCGGTGGAGCCGACGATGGCGCCGATCAGCAGGCCCTGGATCAGGTTCAGGTTGAACAGCCAGGCGGCCGCCATGCCGGTCAGCCCGGTGGTAATCAACACGCCGACCGTGGCCAGCGAGAGCGCCGGCCATAACGCCACGCGGAAACTCGACACCCGGGTGCGCAGGCCGCCGTCGAGCAGGATCACCGCCAGCGCGAGGTTACCGACCAGATAGGCCGTGGGGTAGTTATCAAAAAGAATGCCGGCGCCATCGACACCGGCCGCCATGCCGACGGCCAGGATAATCACCAGAATCGGGATGCCGAGACGGGACGAAAGTGAGCTCACCAGAATGCTCGCACCTACCAGCAACGCGCCGATCAAGAACAGGCTGTTGATGGTCGTCGCATTCAAAGGCAGTACTCCAGAAAGCTGAAAGGCGGGCGCAAACTGACCATGCAGTCTGCGTGCCAGCGATTCTAACCTGTTGAAATGTGATGCTGTCAAAAAGCTTTTGCTGCTCAAAAGATCGCAGCCTGCGGCAGCTCCTACAGGAAAACACACATCCCTGTGTAGGGG